>NZ_JADPAA010000040.1:0-1757 GCF_015669365.1 Clostridium sp. 1001283B150210_160208_E6
GTTAGTGTAAAGTTTTTTACACTACTTTTCTTTTTAAATCTTTATATATCAAGGTTTCGAAAGTTTTTTTGCATAAAAAAACAACGACCCCCTAATTTCATGTTAAAATTGAATCTCTCACCAAACAAATTTAACCCTGAAAGGATGTCGTTATTATGGATTCAATTATAACTTATTTAATTACTTATAATCAATATTTAATTAGCATTATCGGTGAATTACTTTTATTTATTTCACAACATATTCCACTTAAACAAATGATATTTGATGATTCAAATAGTCCTGAGTATCAAAAGTTTAAAGTAGACAGGTTACCTACCATCCTTAGATTTGAAAAGGTAGATTATATCTTGCTTTTAGCTTATTACGAACATAAATATAACAAGACCGTAAAACCCGTCCAAAGACGGAACGGTAAGTCTATTCCTGAAAAGACTAAATGCCCTAAATGTGGAGCCCCTCATGGATATATCTACGATAACAATGGTAGTAAAGGACAATTTCAATGTAAAGTTTGTGGTCTTACATTTAAAGAAACGAATTATACAACTAAGCCAATAGTTTTTGTATGTCCTTATTGTGGTGCTACGCTTACGGAGCATAAGCAACGTAAACACTTCAAAATACATAAATGTAAGAATTTAAAATGCTCATACTATCAAGATAACCTTAAGAAGCTTCCTAAAGATATTGCATCTTGTGATAAATACAAGTACAAGCTTCATTATATATATCGCGAATTTAAGCTTAACTTTTTCAAAATGGATTTATATCCAATATCAAAGCATGCTACTAGATTTAGTTTTAATAAATTTAATCCACATATAATGGGTCTTTGTTTGACTTATCATGTTAATTTGAAGCTTTCTACAAGACAAACCGCTCATGCATTAAAAGAAATACATGGTATTGATATCTCACATACTACTGTTGCCAACTATGCTTTAACAGCAGCTGCAGTTATTAAACCATTTGTTGATACTTTTGATTACAAACCCTCTAAAATACTTTCTGCAGATGAAACTTATATAAAAGTTAAAGGCATTAAGCATTATGTTTGGATTGTAATGGATGCCTGTAAAAAGTCTATTCTAGGTTATCAAGTTTCTGACACAAGAGCTACTGGCCCTTGTATATTAGCAATGCGTATGGCTTTTGATAAGTTTAAAAACTTTCCTGGAAAAGCTTTGAATTTCGTTGCCGATGGTTATAGTGCATACCCGTTAGCGAAGCAACAATTTGAATTAGAGGAAAATAAAGAATTTAACCTAACTCAAGTTATTGGACTTACTAATGATGATCCAGTATCAACGGAGCATCGTTGGGTTAAACAAGTTGTAGAGCGTTTAAACCGCACCTTCAAATCTTCCTATAGAGTTACTTGTGGTTACGGAAGTGATGAAGGTGCTCTTTATGGTTTCTCTCTTTGGGTTGCTTATTACAACTTCTTACGCCCACACCCTTATAACTACTGGCGTCCTTTGAATGAGCTTAAGCAATTAAATGGTATTGATAATATGCCAGCAAAATGGCAAATTCTTATCAGTCTCGGTCAACAAACCATAGTACATATGCAAGAATCTAAAACTTCTTGATAAACCACAAAATTAAATATTGATTTTATTTTCGCCTCCGATACCGAAGGTGTTTTTGTTATATTCATTTTTAAATATTTAGTAAATGGTATAAAGTCTTTTTTTTTATTATTATTCAGAACTAGCCATAGGCTATTTTTTCATACAAAACTTTACACTATC
>NZ_JADPAA010000042.1:0-1320 GCF_015669365.1 Clostridium sp. 1001283B150210_160208_E6
TCTGCGACAGAGAGGGCAAAAGAAAATAAAAGTAAGATTTTAGTTTGTAATGGGAGGGGGGGTTTAGTCATGGAGTACAAGTGTGAGGAAAAGTAGTTGGGAGGTACTTCATGCGAAAGCAGTTGAAGACAAGTTCGAAAAGAGTTTGGAAACGAATTCGAGTAGGCTTGTCGTTCGTTATGTTTTTGTAAATGGCCTCGTCAAACGGTGGAGAGAGTCGCTAGGTGATCGTCAGATCTGCCTAGTCTCTATACAGCGTGTTTAATTGACATGGGTTGATGCGTATTGAGAGATACAATTTGGGAAGAAATTCCCAGAGTGTGTTTCTTTTGCGTTTAACCTGAACAGTCTCATCGTGGGCATCTTGCGATTCCATTGGTGAGCAGCGAAGGATTTGGTGGATTACTAGCTAATAGCAATCTATTTCAAAGAATTCAAACTTGGGGGAATGCCTTGTTGAATAGCCGGTCGCAAGACTGTGATTCTTCAAGTGTAACCTCCTCTCAAATCAGCGATATCAAACGTACCATTCCGTGAAACACCGGGGTATCTGTTTGGTGGAACCTGATTAGAGGAAACTCAAAGAGTGCTATGGTATGGTGACGGAGTGCGCTGGTCAAGAGTGTAAAAGCTTTTTGAACAGAGAGCATTTCCGGCAGCAGAGAGACCTGAAAAAGCAATTTTTCTGGAATTTCAGCTGTTTCCAAACTCAATAAGTATCTTCTAGCAAGAGGGAATGGGTGGGAAAAAAAAAAGAGATTTCGGTTTCTTTCTTTTTTACTGCTTGTTGCTTCTTCTTTTAAGATAGTTATCTGGTTGATCCTGCCAGTAGTCATATGCTTGTCTCAAAGATTAAGCCATGCATGTCTAAGTATAAGCAATTTATACAGTGAAACTGCGAATGGCTCATTAAATCAGTTATCGTTTATTTGATAGTTCCTTTACTACATGGTATAACTGTGGTAATTCTAGAGCTAATACATGCTTAAAATCTCGACCCTTTGGAAGAGATGTATTTATTAGATAAAAAATCAATGTCTTCGGACTCTTTGATGATTCATAATAACTTTTCGAATCGCATGGCCTTGTGCTGGCGATGGTTCATTCAAATTTCTGCCCTATCAACTTTCGATGGTAGGATAGTGGCCTACCATGGTTTCAACGGGTAACGGGGAATAAGGGTTCGATTCCGGAGAGGGAGCCTGAGAAACGGCTACCACATCCAAGGAAGGCAGCAGGCGCGCAAATTACCCAATCCTAATTCAGGGAGGTAGTGACAATAAATAACGATACAGGGCCCATTCGGGTCTTGTAATTGGA
>NZ_JADPAA010000043.1:0-1280 GCF_015669365.1 Clostridium sp. 1001283B150210_160208_E6
TCTAATGCAGCTTCAACCATTATTCCTGTTGCTATTATTGCTACATCATTTCCTTCAGCTAAAGTTATTCCCTTACCTATTACAAAGTTATAGTTTGTTTCATCATTAACTCTTGAAACTGCCATTCTACCAAGTCTTACATAGCAAGGTCCTTCCATTTCTGCAACTGCCTTTATTGCAGCTTCTGTTTCTATATCGTCTGCTGGATTTATAACTACCATATTAGGTACACTTCTCATTAAAGATATATCTTCAATAGCTTGGTGAGATGCTCCATCTTCTCCAACTGTTAAACCAGCATGTGTTGCACATACCTTTACGTTTAATTTAGGATAACATATTGAGTTTCTTATTTGTTCAAAAGCTCTTCCTGCTGCAAACATTGCAAAAGTACTTACAAAAGGTACCTTACCACAAGTTGAAAGTCCTGCTGCAACACCCATCATGTTTCCTTCTGCTATTCCCATGTTAAAGAATTTTTCAGGAGCTACTGCCTTAAAATCTGCAGTCTTTGTTGACTTTGAAAGGTCTGCATCTAATACTACTACATTCTCATTTGTATTAGCTAATGCTGCTAATGCTTTACCATAAGCTTCTCTAGTTGCAATCTTCTTACTCATTATATTTCTCCTCCTAATTCCTTAACTGCTACTTCACATTGTTCCTTGCTTGGAGCTGTTCCATGCCATGAAGCCTCATTTTCCATAAATGAAACTCCCTTTCCTTTAACTGTATTACAAATTATTGCTGTTGGCTCACCTTTATGGTTTTTTGCTTTTTCTATAGCACCTAAAATTTCATCATAGTTATGTCCGTCTATAACTAATACGTTCCAACCAAAGGCTTCAAACTTCTTATCTATTGGACATGGACTCATAACCTTAGTTATATCTCCATCTATTTGTAATCCATTAAAATCTATAAATATAGTTAAATTGTCTAAGTTATAATGAGCTGCACACATACTAGCTTCCCATACTTGACCTTCTTCTAATTCTCCATCTCCAAGTAATGCATATACTCTGTAGTCTTTTTTATCTACTTTACCTGCTAAAGCCATTCCTACTGCTGCTGAAATACCTTGACCTAATGAACCAGTTGACATATCTATTCCTGGTAGATCATTCATGTTAGGATGCCCTTGTAAATCTGAACCAATTTTTCTTAATGTCATTAATTCTTTAGGGTCGAAGAATCCTCTTCTTGCTAATGCACTATATAGTACTGGAGCTGCATGACCTTTTGATAAAACAAATCTATCCCTATTTTCATCCTTTGGA
>NZ_JADPAA010000004.1:0-102760 GCF_015669365.1 Clostridium sp. 1001283B150210_160208_E6
GAGGTGTAAGTGCAGTAATGTATGTAGCTGACTGATACTAATAGGTCGAGGGCTTGACCAAGTTAAAGATATTTCAATGATTATGTGCAATTTTCAGAGAACAACTCTGATTAATATTCCGCGGTAGCTCAATGGTGGAGCACTCGGCTGTTAACCGATAGGTTGGAGGTTCGAGCCCTCTCCGCGGAGCCATTTAGAATTTTAAGCGATGGATTACCATCGCTTTTTTTGACGTCTAGAAAAGTATAAAATTTTAATTTACCATAAATTGAAGGTATTATTACATTTCCATATTAAAAATATAAAATCGAGGATAATAATTTTATAATTTATTTACCTTTGGTATAAGTGGAGGGAGTATTTGTTTTTATGTAGCTTGGAGATTCATGATGGAACAAGCAAAATAAATATTCCCTCTACCTTTTTTGTATATACAAATATGTTAATTAAATTGTAACTACCTTGAATAATATTTATATTATAATAAAAATTGATAGTATGATATAAAATGAGGCAAGTATTAATAATAGAAGAGAAAATAGTATTGAGGTGTTATGATGACAAAGATTTTATTAGTAGAAGATGAAGAAAGTATAAGAAGTTTTTTAAAGATAAATCTAGAACGAAACTCTTTTCAGGTTATAGAGGCAGGAACTGGAGAAGAAGGAATTGAAAAAGCTTTATTAGAAAAGCCTGAAATAATAATCTTAGATGTTATGCTTCCTGGAATTGATGGATTTCAAGTTTGCAGTAGACTAAGAAAAGAGTTTCCAAATGCAGGAATTATTATGCTAACAGCAAAAGGGCAAGATATGGATAAAATTATGGGATTAGAGTTTGGTGCTGATGATTATATAATAAAGCCATTCAATCCCTTAGAAGTTGTGCTAAGGGTAAAAGCTATTTTAAGACGTATAGGGATAAGTGAAGATGAAAGTAGTAATAAAAACAAGTTAATGGGTGGTCCATTTATAATTGATTTATACTCTCAAAAATTATTAAAGGATAATAAAGAGATTGATGTAACACCTAAGGAATACATGCTAATGAAGCTATTTATTGAAAATCCTAATAAAGCATTTACGAGAGACGAATTATTAAATTTAATATGGGGATATAACTTTTTTGGGGATCCTAAAATAATAGATGTTAATATAAGAAGGCTAAGATCAAAGATAGAGGATGATTCATCAAACCCACAGTATATAGAAACTGTATGGGGAATAGGTTATAGATGGAAGGGATAAATTATGAGAACAATAAAAAGTAGGTTAGTTAAGAGTTTCTCTATAGTAATATTTATAACTATTTTAGTATTAGACATATTACTTATTACTTTTGTAAGAAAGTACTACTATGATAATATGAATGATTTATTAAAAAATCAGTTACAAATAACAACTAACTTTTATAAAAAATACTTTAATTTATATTCTTTAGAGGAAAATATTTATGATAGTTTAGATTCATTTTGGGAGCAAACTGATGCACAAATACAGATATATGATAATACTGGTTCAATGTTAATGGATTCTATAGGGGTAGTAGAAGATAACGTTAAATATATGGATGTGCAAAAATCGCTACAAGGAGAAAAAAATAATAGGTGGATTGGAAATGTAAGTTATTATGATTATAAAGTAATGGCATTATCAACACCAATAGAGTCTGATGGGAAAGTTATAGGAGTAATGAGGTTAGTTGTTTCTCTTGAAGCTGTAGATAAAGGAATAAGTAATATAATAGTATTTTTCTTAATTATATCTATAACTGTTCTTATTTTTTCAATTTTAGTTAGTACAATTTTAGCAAAAAACATAGTAGTACCAATAAAGAAACTTACTATAGTAGCAGAGGAAATGGCTGGAGGAGATCTAGGGGTAAGAAGTGATACTAATTCAAAGGATGAGATTGGTAAATTAGCTAAGACCTTGGATTATATGGCGGAAGAAATACAGAAGAGAGAACAACTTAAAAATGAATTTATTTCATCTATTTCACATGAATTAAGAACTCCATTAACTGCTATAAAGGGATGGGTAATAACATTAGATGATTCGCAAACAGATAAAGACACTTTGAAAATGGGATTGAATATAATTGAAAAAGAAACTGATAGATTAGTTAATATGGTAGAGGAACTTCTGGATTTTTCTAGGTTATCAAGTGGTAAAATGACTTTAAATAAAAAAGAAGTTTCAATAAAAGCTATATCTGATTATATCGATGTATATATGTCAGCTAGAGCTAGGCGTGAAAATAAAAGGCTTAATATAAATTTAGATTCTGAGAATAAAAAAATATATGTAGATATTGATAGAATAAAGCAAGTATTAATAAATCTTTTAGATAATGCTTTCAAGTTTACAGAAGCAGAAGGTACTATAAGTATAAGTTTTAGCTCTGTTGAGGGTTCTTTAAAGATAATTGTACAGGATGATGGTTGTGGAATATCAGAGGAAGATTTGCCAAGGGTAAAAGAAAAATTTTATAAGGGTAAGAATGCAAAATCTAAAAATGGTATAGGTTTATCTATATGTGATGAAATAGTTAAATTACATGATGGAGAGATTTTTATTGAAAGTGAAGAGGGTAAAGGGACATTAGTAACCGTAATTTTACCAGTAATTAAGGAGGAAGAAGCTAATGAAAAGACTTTTTAGTAGTGTTATATGTATTTTTTTATGTATCTTTCTTCTAATGGGGTGTTCTTTTGTTCAAGAAGAAAGTAGCTCAGTAATAGTACCTCCACGTAATATGAACTTGAAAATAAAAGGAGCATGGAATGCAGAGGTATATAAGATATTGGAAGCCAATGTATTATCAGATGAGGATATAAAAAACATAACCTCAAATCCTATAAAAATAAGAAGCAATGGAATTAGCCTATCTGGAGAAGATATTAAGAAAATAAAATATACAGTAAAGGTTGTAAAACCTAATTATACAATTTCTTATGAGAATAAATATAAAATGTCAAACTTATTAGGAAATGATATAGAAAGTATAGATGTATATTCTATAATATATCAGAATAAAGTACTAGCAGAATTTTTTTATAATACAGAAGAGGAATCCTATGTATATTACCAAGGGATAATTTTTAAAGTTAAGTTAGATAAAGATATAGATATAAGTGAGGAGCAAAAGTATACTGATTATGAAGGCTCAGTTGTTAAAGATGAAAAAGGCATTTCAGAAGGACTATATATAACTTTGAAGAAACCTTCTACAACAGAAGGAATGCCAGAAACATATAGAACCTTATGGATTAGTACAAAAGATGGAAGCCTTCAAGATGTTAAAGAAAGAGAGAATATTATATTTCCAAGACTTAAGGGTATATGGTATTTAGAACCAAAGTTGTATGAGGATAAAGGAAGAAAGATAAAATACGAGTATTTTGAATCAGCTCCAATTGATATAGCTACGGTTGAGTATAATAACAAGTTAGTTGAAGAAATAAAAGGTAATATTGAAGATGGAACAACCTTATTAAGGAATATAAATTTTATAGGTAATGATTATATAGCAACAGAAGTAGTAAGTAATAATAGCAAATATGAATCTGATTATTACGAAGTACTACCAATAGATAATATGAATACATCAACTGGAATATCTATAAGTGATTTATATACAACTAAAGATTCATATACTGATTATACGGATGCCTATAATGAAACCTATAGTACACTTGATAATGAAATTAAATCATCATTATCGCAGTATATAGATTATAGTAATTTTACTTTGTTAAGGGATAATGGAAAATGGGTTATCCAGGGAAGAATGTCGTCTTTAAAAAATGATAAATATATTAACTTTCCAACAAGATTAAAGCCTATTAAAAAATTATTAAATTATGATACACTATTAATATCATGGAAACTTTTAAAAGGAGTTAACCCATATATGATAGATGCGTATACATCACCATATAAATCTCTGGCAGTTATAATTCTTAAGGATGAAATGCTTATTTACAGAATTGTAGATGGTAGCTTATCAGACGAACCTCTAAAAAGGATACAGCTTGAAGAGGGAGAAACTGTTATAATGGCTGAATGGTGTAGTTCAAATTATATTGATAAGTGGGCAAGTGCTTTTAAAGAAAACAGTAGAACAATAAAATAGGAGGATTGAAATGATTTCAAGAGAGGTAGCATCAAAGGTTTTATCTAAGTGTCTAATTACCGGTGGTGATTTTGCAGAAATATTTGAAGAAGATAGTATAAATAATTCTATTGGGATTTTAGACAATAAAGTTGAAAACGCCTTAGGGGGTAGAAGTTATGGCGTTGGTATTCGAATCTTTAAAGGATTAAAGAGCGTTTATGCATATACAAATGATAGCAGTAAGGAAGGTCTTTTAGATACTGCATATAAAGCAGCCTTAGCCTTAGGGGATTTAAGGGAAGAAAGAACTATTGTAATTAATAATAGAACTGTAATAAATGATAGACATAACATTGAAATATTCCCTAATGTTGTTGATTACAATAAAAAAGTTGGTGTAATGAAAATAGCATATAAAAGTGCCAAGGAATATCATTCAGATATAGCTCAAGTAAGTGTATCATATATAGATAAAGATCAAAAAGTACTTATTGCAAATACAGAAGGGCTTTACGTTGAAGATAGAAGAATTAGAACAAGATTAGCAATAAATGCTGTAGCATCTAAGGATGGTGAAAATCAAACAGGATTTGAGGGGCCAGGAAGATATAAAGGCTTTGAAATGTTTAATGAGATTGATCCAGAATATTACGGTAAGGAAGCAGCACGTTCTGCATATGTAATGTTAAATGCGCGTAATTGTCCAGCTGGTAGAATGATGGCCGCTATTGATAACGGATTTGGTGGAGTTATATTCCATGAAGCTTGTGGACATTCATTAGAAGCTACATCAGTAGCAAAGGGTAACTCTGTATTCTCTGATTGTTTAGGTAAGCAAATAGCATCTTCAAAAGTAACTGCAATTGATGATGGTACATTACCAAACCATTGGGGTTCAATTAATGTTGATGATGAGGGGACACCTGGAAGAAAAAATGTTCTTATAGAAAATGGAATATTAAAGTCATATATGATAGACAAGTTAAATGGTAGAAGGATGGGGATGGATCCAACAGGAAATGCTCGTAGACAGAGCTATAAGTTTGCTCCAACATCTAGAATGACTAACACTTATATTGCAGCAGGAGAAGATGATCCAAAGGATATAATTGCATCAATTCCAGAGGGGTTATACGCTAAGAAACTTGGTGGAGGTTCTGTTAATCCTGTAACTGGTGAGTTCAATTTTGCTGTAGCAGAGGGATATCTTGTTAAGAACGGTGAAATTCAAGAGCCTGTTAGAGGTGCAAGTTTAATAGGTAAGGGTAGCGAAGTATTGATGAATATTGATATGGTTGGAACTAATTTAGAACAAGCTCAAGGAATGTGTGGCTCTTCATCTGGTAGCGTTCCTGTTAATGTTGGGCAACCTATGATTAGAGTAAAAGAAATTACTGTAGGTGGAAGATAGGAGGTTAACATGGAATTTAGAGAATTTAAAGAAAAATTATTTAACAGAGCTAAAAATGAAGGATTTCAAGAGTGTGAGATATATTTTGTAAATAGAGAAAGTTTAAATATAACTGTTTATGAGGAAGAGGTTGAAAAATATAACTTAAACAAAACTTTTGGGTTATCTTTTAGAGGAAAAATTCAAGAGAAAATGGGATATTCATACACAGAAATTATGGATGAAGAAGCAATTGAAATGTTAGTAAAGAATGCTAAAGATGGAGCTAAAACTGTTGAGAGTGAAGATATACAGTTTATTTATGAAGGGGATAAAGAATATGAGGAAGTGAAGACTTATTCTGAAGACCTAGAATCAGTAAAACCTAGCGAATTAATAGATATTGCTTTAAATATGGAAAAGGAAGCTAAACAGTTATCTGATAAAGTAGTTAATCTTGGAGGATGTAGCGTAGGATATGGAACATCTAGCTATGGAATATATAATACAAAAGGGCTAGAGCTTAGTAATAAGACTAATCTGCTAACAGCATATGTAGTACCTATAGTTGAAGAATCAGGGGAAAAATATGATGGAACTGGTTACGTAACAGCAAACTCATTAAAAGAAGTAAATCCAACAAAGATAGCTAAACAAGGTATTGAAGAGGCGTTATCAAGAATAAATGGTAAAAGCATTAAGTCAGGTAAGTATAAGACATTAATATATAATGAAGCTATGGTTTCCTTATTATCAACATTTGCCGGAGTATTTAGTGGAGATGCAGCACAAAAAGGTCTTTCTTTATTAAAGGATAGAGAAGGAGAAATAATTGCATCATCAATAGTAACTTTGGTTGATAATCCACTATTAAAAGATGGGTTAGCTTCTACTCCATTTGATGATGAAGGGGTAGCAACATATAAAAAAGAAATTATATCTAAAGGAAAGTTAGAAACCTTACTTCACAATTTAAAGACTGCAAATAAAGCAGGTATAAAAACTACAGGAAATGGATTTAAAGCTTCATATGCATCTACAGTTGGAATATCTCCAACAAACTTCTATATAGAGAAGGGAAGTAAATCTATAGATGAATTATATGAAGAAGTAGGGGAAGGGCTAATGATAACTGAGCTTGCAGGAATGCATTCAGGAGCAAATTCTATTACTGGAGATTTCTCATTAGCAGCAAAAGGATTCTATATTGAAAATGGAAAGAAATCATTTCCTGTTGAACAAATAACTATAGCTGGTAACTTCTTTGACTTATTGAAAGAAATTAAAGTTATAGGGGAAGACTTAAAGTTCCCAATGAGTAGTGTGGGATCACCATCTGTTATTATTAATGAATTATCCGTTGCAGGAAAATAGTAAAATAATAAGACACGCTGTAAATAGCGTGTCTTATTATTTTAATTACCTTTTTTGAAATAATTAGCTCTTATCATTTTATCTGAAAGATCTAGGGAAGATTTTATTCTTTCTTCATCTTCTGCTGATAAGTTTTCTCCCTTAATTGTTCCATTAGTTAATACAGCATAGCTTCTATTAGTATTTAATAAATTTCTACCTAGTGCTGTATTTTCATATAATGATTTATCTATTCCAAGTAAATATAACATAGTAGGCATTATATCAATTTGACCACCAATAGTTTCTAATGTTTTTGCTTCTTTAATATCTTTATCATAGATTATTAAAGGAACAATAGGATTCCCATCATCTAAATACCAAGCTTCTTTTTGAGAAAGTTGGTTTATTCCATGATTATAGTATTTATGAACTCCAGTATGGTCCCCGACTATAACAACTAAAGAGTTATCAAGAATTCCTTCTTTATTAAGTAACTCTAAGAAATATCCAATTTGTTCATCTGTATAATGAACACTTTCAAAGTAACCTCCAAGCTCACTTTTATCTAACTCTTCATCTAATCCTAGCTTTCTATATTCTTGAGGAATGTCGAAAGGACCATGATTAGTTAAAGTTATAGTATGAGCAAAGAATGGTGAATTTAAATTCTTTAGCATCGGTACAACTTGTTCGAAGTAACTTCTATCACTTATACCCATACCTATTTGCTCATCATCATTAAATGAAAAATAATCAATAAAGTTATCAAAATCAATACCACCCTTTAATGCATTTGCATAGTTCCAGAAAGAACCTTTATCAGGATGAATAGAAGAGGATGTGTATCCTGCATTCCTAAGAATTATAGGTAATGAATTATAAGTAGCATTTGGATATCTGAAGAATGTGCTTCCTCTTCTTAATGGCAACATAGATGTATTGACCATTAAGTCAGAATCGGAGCTTGTCCCCTCATTAACTTGTTCATATATGTTTGGAAAGTACAAACCTTTTTGTATTAGTTCATCCATTACAGGGGTAATTTTCTTACCATTAATCTCTTTGCCTAAAACAAATGATTCAAGAGATTCTACTTGAATGACAATTAAATTTTTATTTTTTGAAATTCCTGCATACTCGTTATCAGGTAGATTTTCATTTTTCCAATTATAATATTGATTAATTTGGTTGTTTTCTTCTTCTGTTAATTCATAAGGTTTTGAATCCTTATATACATTTATTATATCCATTATGTGATAACCAACAGGAGTAAAGTATTTTACTGTATTAGTTGGATCATATCCATCAAAAAGATATGCGTCTTTAACATCCTCATTGTTTAATACAAAAAGATTAAAAGGAACATATAATATAAATGCTAAAGGAATAATAAATGTAGCTAAAAATGTTTTTATAGCTTTTTTAGGATTAATTGAGTAAGTTTTTCTAGTAAAGAAAACGTAAACTCCTAAAATGATAAAGTCCAAGAAGAATATGAAATCATATGAGCTAAGCATGGACATTACTGAGCCACCAAGATTATCTAAATTAGCAGTTTGAGTTAATATAAGGATTGAAGGTACTGTTAAAAATCCTCTAAAATACATAACATCTAATAATGTTAATGCAGTAATTAGGGCATCTATAACAAATAGATATATTATTCTACCTTTACCTTTGAATAATAAGCTAAAACTTAAGAATACTAATGTATAAGCAAAATAATAATTTATACAAGGAGATGCATTGGAAAATCCAAGAGATATGTTAAAGTTATATGGATTTTGATTTTGTATAAATCCTTGTAGAAATATAGATTTTAAAACTATTCCCAAAAGAGGAATAAGGAATAATCCCATTTTTATTAATTTATTTTTATCGAAATTTTTTAGATAGTGCTTAATTTGTTCTAATAAGTTACTCATTTCTTCACCTCTCAACAGTAATCATAATCAATTATAGTATAATATGATATGGCAAATCAAATTAAAGAAAGAGTATTTATTAAATCTTAATAAATGATATAATTTAAATGTAACCATTTTTATAAATAAATAGCTTTAATTACAGTATGAGGTGATGGTATGAAGAGGATTGACTGTAGAGGTATAGAAGGTCCAAGAGTGATAAAGAAAGTAAAAAAATATTTTGATTCTATTGGTGAAGGGGAAGCAACTGTAAGTGTAGATAATGAGATTGCAAATAGTAACATAACAAAATATGCAATGACTCAAGGATATCACGTTGATTCACAAGAAGTTGGTGATGAGTTTAAGCTAACTATTGAAAAAAGAGGATGCTTAGAGGTATTAGAAGAAGATAAAAATTATGTTGTTATAATTTCGACTGATATGTTAGGAAAAGGTGATGAGGAATTAGGAAAGAAATTAATGATTTCTTATTTAGATACAATAAGTGAAGAATTTAGATTACCTAAGAAGATTATATTTTTAAATAGTGGTGTAAAGTTGCTATCTGAAGATTCCAAAGTTATTGAAGGAATAAGACTGCTAATTGAAAAAGGTGTTAAAATATATTCATCATCAATGTGCATAGATCACTATGACTTAAGAAGCAAAGTTTTGGTTGGTACAAAAATAGATATGAGTGAAATTGTTGATATTATGAATGAAGCAGATCAATTAATAAAGATATAAAGTAGATTTTATTTAATCTACTTTATATCTTTTATTATTTTCAAATAGAGTAAGAGTATATAAGTTCTTTTCATTATCACCAAAGAAATCAGCATAGGCATCATTAAAACTATCAGACTTATTATCTATAAAATATACTAAAAAGCCTTTACAGTATTCATAAGTATAGGTTTCTTTTAATTCCCTACAAATATTATTTAGAGTATCCAAATCTGAAGAATTTGCAATAACTTCAATCCTTAAATAATTATCTCCATAGGCTAAGTCTTTTATTTTATATGAACTTTCACTATTTGAAGATACTGTTTCAAACTTTCCGTTAAAGGAGTATTCAATCTTTGATACACTCATATCAACTTGAATGTTTGATTTAGTAGATGTATTTGGTATCAAGTTTTTAACTGGTAAATTTAAGGTGGAAACAGTAGAATTATTTTGGTCTAAAAACTTTAAGTGTACTATGCCTGTAAATACTAAAGATGAATTATTATCAATTGATATATATGCATTTTTATTGTTAGATGAGTTGGAATTACTAAATCTATATATAAATGATAAATCTTTATAGGAAGCTATCGATGCTTCTGATGTATCTATTTCAGTTTTATTTACGGAATTTAAACTATTATTCTTTATGTTCATAAGACCTAATATTGTTCCTAAACTTAAAAGTATAAATGATACCATTATTAAAATTAAAGTTATATAGTTATAGATTTTTCGTTTTTTATGTATTTTAAGTCCTAAAATCACTATAGAAGAGCTAATGCCTAATAAACCTAAAATATATAAAACTATAAAAAAAGAATTCATATTAAATCACCTTATTTATTTTCGAAATTTAATAGTAAAAGTTAATATGTTATAATCAACTTATATTAAGAAATTTGAGTGATATAAGGCAGTCTAAGGAGGAAGTTTCTTTATGATTCAATATGATTTGATAGTTGTTGGTGGTGGGATTAGTGGCATGACAGCTGCCCTAAGTGCCTTAGAAAATGGAGTGAAAAGTGTAATTATTATAGAAAGAGAAGATTCATTAGGAGGAGTAGTGAATCAATGTATTCATAGTGGATTTGGTAGCAGTATTTTAAATGTTGAAGTTACAGGTCCTGAATATGTTAATTTTATTAGAAATAGATTACTTAATCATAAAATTCATATTAAGTTAGAAACAGAAGTAATAGATTTATCTAAAGATAAGGTTATAACATATGTAAATTCTTTAGAGGGAGTTACAGAAATAAGAGGCAGCGCAATAATTTTTGCTACGGGATGTAGAGAGAAATTTACTGGAAGCATAAATATAGCAACCAATACCTACACAGGTATTAATAGTATAGGAAATGCCCATAGAGTAGTAAATTTAGAGGGATATTTATTAGGAAAAGAACCTGTTATAGTGGCAAGTAGTAAATGGGCTTTAATAGTAGCACGAAGATTATATATAGAAGGTGCTAATATAAAAGGAGTTTTAATAAAGGAAAATGAAAACTTCATATTTGATGATGAAAACAAAGATATAATAGAAGGATTTAATATGCCTATATACCTTAATTCAAAGGTGACAGAAATATTTGGTGATGAAAGGGTTACAGGAGTTAAAATAGGTTCTAGTATAGATAGTAAAGAGATTATTTTAAGGTGTGACTCATTATTATTATCTGTAGAATATTTTCCTGAGAATGGACTATTAAAAAATATAAAAGTTGAAATGGACAAAGAAACACTTGCACCAATTGTTAATGAGTATGAGACAGGAATTAAAGGCATTTTTGCTTGTGGAAATTTAATATATGGTACTAAAGCACTAACTAAGAAGGATATTAATGGTGGCGAAGCAGGAAAAAGGGCAGCAGAATATATTAGAAATTATTATTACTAAATATTCTTAATGCCTCATCCTTCATAAGTGTATTACCAAGAGAATTAAGATGAATACCATCAATAAAAATATTTTTATCTATATTTTTAAGTGATAGGTTATAAAAATCTACATATTTAACATTGTGTTTTTCACAGACTTCTATTAAGGAAGTACGTAGCTTTGGAAGTGATGAGAGACAGTAATCATATAGTTGGGATGGCATAAATAATTCTTCTGCCATCTCTTTTATTATAATAGGTGGAATTCCAATTACTACATTAGAATTATTAGATAAAGTTTCTAAAATCATTTCTTCAATATTGTCTACTATATTAAAAAGTTTTCTGCCACATAGAAGATCATTTGTTCCACCCATTATAAAAGTTATGTCAGGTTTATGTTTTATAAGATTTTCATATAATCTATTTAACATTGATGGAGTTGTATCTCCATTTATTCCTTTATTAATAATCTCTATATCTAAACAGTTTTCTAATAGATTAACCCAGGCTTTATCCTTAGCTAATCCATATCCGTATGTAAGACTATCACCAATACATAATATCTTGCTTATCATAATTAGATTATCCTCTCTAGAAAAGTTTTTTAAAACAGTTTTTACAAATCAATGTTTTTCCTTTATCAGCAGTAATAAAATCATTAGAAGTAATTGATTTCTTACACATACTACATACATTGTCAGATTTAATAGTTTCCTGCTTTAAGTTAGAAACACTTTTTTCATGAAAGTTCTTTCGTAGAGGTTTATATTCAGTTTTTTGAGTTGAAGTTTTCTTAGGTAAAACTGAATATGTAAGAGAGTATTCACTTTCTCCAAATAGTTCAAGTTCAAATCTAGGGTTTTCCTTATCATAAAACTCTTCAATTACTATCCTTCTTACTTGAGCATCATTAACTATTAATCCACTTTTTTCTACACCATCAAAAATACTTTTACAAATATTTATAGTATCTGGATGTCTTTTTTCGCTTTTATAGTATACCTTAAGGATTGCTATTAAACTTTCAGTTAAAACAATTTCTGGATTTTGAGAACGAGCAATATATGCTATTTCTTGTTCGTATAGTGCATATCTATCGTGATATTGTCCAGAATTATAAGGTAATATAGCACGACCATTAACATTATGTAGTTTAAAGTTGGATTTAGTTATAGGAGATCCATTTACTATAACTTTTGCATAAGATGACATAATATTTACTCCTTTATTTTAAGTAAAACTTAATTTTCCATAAATTCTATAACAAAATAGCTGAAATATTGACCATTAGCGATTATAATTAAAATAGAATTTCAATTTTAAATTTACAGTATTATTCTTATTAATACAAGATATAAAAATTCATATATAATACTTAATTAAGTATTATATAATATAGTTTTAATAAATATAAAGTACGAGGGATAACGGAATGGAAAAGAAATTAATATTATCTATTGAATCCAGCTGTGACGAGACATCTGCTGCAGTTATTGAAAATGGAAGAATAGTATTATCAAATATAATAGCGACACAAATAGATACACATAAAAAATTTGGTGGAGTAGTACCAGAAGTAGCATCAAGAATGCATATAGAAGTAATAGATAAAGTTGTGAAGGAAGCTTTAGATGAAGCTAATGTAACTTTAGAAGATATTGATGCAATTGGAGTTACATATGGCCCAGGACTAGTTGGAGCATTATTAGTTGGACTTCAGTATGCTAAAGGATTAGCATATGCAGCTAATAAACCTTTAATTGGAGTAAATCATATAGAAGGACATATATCTGCTAATTTTATTCAACATAAAGATTTAAAGCCACCTTTTGTATCTTTAGTAGTATCAGGAGGTCATACTTTTATTGTTCATGTTAAGGATTATGGCAAATATGAAGTATTAGGTCAAACAAGGGATGATGCTGCTGGAGAAGCTTACGACAAAGTAGCAAGAGCTTTAGGGTTAGGATATCCGGGTGGTCCAAAGATAGATAAGCTTGCAAAGGAAGGAAACCCAAATGCAATAGAGTTTCCTAGAGCAAAGTTCCATGAAGAAACATTAGATTTTTCTTTTAGTGGTTTAAAATCAGCAGTATTAAATTACTTAAACAAATGCAGTATGCAAAATATTGAAATTAATAAAGCTGATGTTGCAGCATCTTTCCAAAAAGCTGTGGTAGAAGTTTTAAGAGATAATGTATTTTTAACAATTAAAAATAAAGGATTAGATAAAATTGCTATAGCTGGAGGTGTAGCAGCTAACTCAGCCTTAAGAAATGCATTAATTAGTGAAGGTGAGAAAGTTGGAGTTCAAATCTTATTTCCAGAGCTAAAGTTATGTACAGACAATGCAGCTATGATAGGTTCAGCAGCATATTTTAGATTTATGGATAATGAATATTCTTCCCTTGATTTAAATGCAAAACCAAATTTAAAATTAAATGAAGGATAGGTGAAAAGCTTGAATCTTATACCTGAATCGAATGGACTTCATAGAGTTAATATGAGGGAAAAATTATCTATATTGCAATGGGTAAAAAAAGTTAGTATTGTCTTAGCTATAGTTTTACTATGTGGTTTTATATTTCAAAGCTTAAGTAATTTTATAGGAAATGAACAAGTAAGGCAAAGGTTAAACTATGTAAAGATAGATGATAACAAAATAGAATATAAAAGTAGTGGAAGTGGAAGTTACACAATTGTTTTTGATGGAGCTTTAGGAAGTAATCTTTATGCTTGGAATGATGTGTGTAAAAGTGTTGAAAAAGAATTGGGTGTTAGAACACTAGTATATAATAGAGATGGATATGGCTTTAATACTATTAGGGATAAAAAAGATATAGCATCTCAAACAGAAGAGCTTAGAGAGTTAATAAAAAAATTAGGTCTAACTGATAACTTGATTCTTGTAGGCGAAGAGTATGGTAGTTTAATCATGACTAATTTTGCAAAAGAGTATCCAGAGTTGGTATCAGGTATGGTATTAATAAGGCCATTATCAGAAGAAGCTTTAAAAAGTAAAGATTTTAAGAAGAGTATAAGATGGAAGTATTATAAAAGTAAAGTTGAAGCAGTGGGAGCCTCTTTTGGATTAACTACTTTAATGGACAAGTTAGGTCTTACTTATTCTATAGATGGGTTTGAAGAAAACCTTCCAAAAGGAGCAGATGAAGAATTTGCAGTACATAAAACTAAAAAGAACTATAGAAAAGCAGTAAGTAATGAGTTAGAAAACTTATATAAATATAACGGAGAAATGCAACTAGACAATGTGTTTATAGACAAGCCTTTGTATATAATAAGTGGTAATGAAAATGACCCTGTTGCAAAAATTGGTACAAGCGAATTGACAACTATATATCATACAGAATCTGAAGCAGGTATAATTTCAAGTACGGATAAGGGTTCTATTCAATCGGGAATATCAATTGTACTAAAAGAAGCTAAAAAAATAGAAAAACTATCAAATAAGAGTAAATAGGGATTTATTGGTGCAGAATATAAATATATTCTTCACCAATTTTTTTCTATCTAGGAAAGTATAAAATTTTAATTAGGTATAAATCAAAGGTACTATTACATTTTCATATTATAAAATCAAGGATAATAATTTTATAATTTCCTTACATTTAGTGCGGAGGGAGGATGTTTGTTTTGATGTGACTTGGAGCTTGCGACGGAACAATCAAAATAAATATCCACCCATACTTTTTTTGAAGTTTTATGTCATATAGTTGTCACAAAAAAAATATATACTCAAGTTAAAGAAAAGAGAGTGGATATAGGAGGTTTTAACATGGATAACGGAAACAATAATGAACAAGGATTTGTTTTTTATCATGAGCCAGATAAATTTGAAGAACATAATAATTTCGAAGATAATAAGAAACCAAAGAATAAAAGAGGATTAAAAATATTTGGTACAATAGCAATAACACTTGCAATAGCATTGTCTGGAGGGTTAATAGGTGGATTAGTAACCTATAAGACAATAACAAGTAACCTAGAAGGTAAGACAGTGAACTTGGCTCCAGTTAATTTTACTCAAAGTGATGAAAAGGCTCTTTCAGCACAGGAAGTATATCAAAAGGTAAGTCCAGCAGTTGTTACTATTTCAACTAAGGGAACTGAGTATAAAGGTTTTTTTGCTCAAAATGTTGAGGGGATAGGATCTGGATTTATCATAAATGAGGATGGATATATTTTAACAAATTATCATGTTGTTGAATTAGCTATTTCTAATAATACAAAGGATGTAACAGTAATATTAAGTACTGGAGAAGAGGTGGCTGCAAAAGTTGTTAACTATGATCAAAATAGAGATATTGCAATGATTAAGTTAGCAGATGGAACTAAGGTGCCAGCTGTAGCAGAGTTAGGAGATTCTGATGGATTGTATGTAGGGCAAGAAGTTGTTGCTATAGGGACACCACTTGGAAAGAATTTTGCACAGACTTTAACAAAAGGAATTGTTAGTGGAGTAAATAGAAATTTAACAACTGAAGGTGGAAACACTGGTGACTATATTCAAACTGATGCAGCAATAAATTCAGGTAATAGTGGAGGACCTTTAATAAATACTAAAGGTGAAGTAATTGGAATAAATACAGCAAAATTATCAGGTCAATCAGAAACAACTATAGAAGGTATGGGATTTGCAATTCCAATTAATGATGCAAAAGATAGAATAGAAAGCCTATCTAAGCCAATTTTAAATTTAGGAATAACTGTTAGAGAAGTAAATTCAGAATTAGCAAAACAAAATAATCTTCCTAAAGAAGGCTTATGGGTAGTTGGAGTTACTGAAAATTCACCGGCAGCAAAAGCTGGAATACAACCATCTGATTTAATTGTAAAGTTTGATGGAAAAGAAGTAAAAACTTTTGATGAGTTAAGTAAATTAAAGAGTAATAAAAATGCAGGAGATAAGGTAGAAGTAGTTGTATATAGAAATGGAAAAAATGTATCTTTAAGTATGCAATTAGCTGAAAGTTAGTTATTAATATAGTATAATTAAAGTTAGGTACTTAATAGTACCTAACTATTTTTTTAGGGGGCAAATATGAGTAAATTAGATGAAGTTTATAACTCATTATTACAACTAGAAAATAAAGGCCGTAAAGGTATATCGGCAATAGAATTAAGTAATTTTATGGATTTAGATAGAGCTAATATTTCTAGATATTTAAACACTTTATATAAAGAAGGAAAGCTGGAAAAAATAGAAGGTAGACCTGTATTATATTCTGTTATAAAAAAGAATAGCCTTTATAAAAGTAAAGGTTCAACTATAGATTTAAATAACAAAAATAGCCTAGATAAAATGGTTGGAGCAGAACAAAGTCTACAGATACCTATACAGCAGGCAAAAGCAGCTATGCTTTACCCCCCAAGAGGCTTACATACATTAATATTAGGAGAAACAGGTGTAGGTAAATCAATGTTTGCTGAATTAATGTATGAATTTGCAAGAGAGTCAGGTGTTATATCTGAAAATGCTCCATTCATAAGATTTAATTGCGCTGACTATGTAGATAACCCTCAATTAGTCATGGCACAAATTTTTGGAGTGAAAAAAGGGGCATATACTGGTGCTGATTGCGATAAAGATGGACTTTTAAAAAAGGCTGATGGTGGAATTATATTTTTAGATGAAATACATAGGCTATCACCTCAAGGTCAGGAAATGTTATTTACATATATAGATAAAGGTTATTTTAGACCATTAGGTGATACTGAAAATCCTATTAATGTAGAAGCTCAAATAATTACAGCTACTACTGAAGAACCCCAATCATTTATGTTAAAGACATTTACTAGAAGAATACCTATGACAATAACATTACCATCATTAAAAGAACGTAGTATTCAAGAAAGATATTACTTATTAGAAGAATTTATAAAGGAAGAGTCTGTGAGGCTAGGAAAAAGTATATATTTTAATAAAAATGCGTTAATTTCATTTTTGTTATATGATTGTCCTAATAATATAGGTCAGTTAAAAAGTGATATACAATTAGCTTGCGCTAAAGCATTTCTTAATTATAAGGCAAATGGAAGAGATTACATTCTTGTAGAACAAAGTGATTTACATCAAAGAGTTAATAAGGGATTAATGAAGTTGCAAGAATTTAGAGGTGAAGTAGATGAGCTTTTAAGAAATATGGGTGATGTTCTTAGATTCTCCTATAAAGATAATGAAAATACATTTAATATGGTGGATTTTAATGAGGAAAGTAAAATAACAGGTGAGTATTTTTATGATATTATAGAAAATAAATTAGAGGATCTTAAGAGAAAAGGATTAGAAGAAAAAGAAATAAATGATATTTTAAATATAGATATAGAAAGATATTTTCAAAAATATATAAGAGACTTACCTAAAGAATTTAGAAGAGATGAAATAACTAAAATAGTAGATAGTGAAATAGTAGATATTGTTGCAGAGATTTTAGATATAGCTTCATCTAAATTAGGTAGACAGTATGATGAAAAAGTATATTTTGGATTAGCGTTACATCTTCAAGGAAGTTTAGAAAGAATAAAGCAAGGGAATAAAATATATCATCCTAAATTAAATTTCATACGTTCACACTATTCTAAAGAATTTCTTATAGCTATGGAAGTTGCACAGAAGATAGATAATAAATTTGATGTTGAAGTGCCACTAGATGAAATAGGATATCTTACTATGTTTATAGCAGCTAGACCTTACGAAATAGATGAGAAGAAGGATGGTAAGGTTGGTGTGCTTGTTATAATGCATGGGCATTCAACAGCTAGTAGCATGGTGGAAGTAGCTAATTCCTTGATAGGAGAAAATTATTCTAGAGCATTAGATATGCCTTTAACCATGAAGGCAGAACAAATGTATGAAATAGCTAAACGAAAAGTAATTGAAATGAATAGTGGTAAAGGTGTTCTATTACTAGTTGATATGGGATCTTTGACCAACTTCGGAAGTATGATTAAAGAGGAAACAGGAATTGATGTAAGAGCAATTGATATGGTAAGTACATTATTAGTAATAGAAGCTGGAAGGAAGGCTATTAACGGAAGAGATATAAATGAAATATACAAATCTTGTTTAGAAATAAGCAGATACGGTATACAAGGAGTAAGGAATAATACTGAATTAAAAGAAAATCTAATCATTACTGCTTGCTTTACAGGAGAAGGATCTGCAGAAAAGTTAAGACAAATACTATTACAAAGACTATCTAATAGAGATAAAGTAAAAATTATTTCACTAAATATATTAGATAAATCTGATTTCATTGATAAGATAGATAGTTTGAAATTAGAGTATGGGATATTAGCTGTTGTAGGCACAGTATCATTAAATATAGAGGGAATTCCATTCATTCCAGCACCAGATATATTGGCAGAGGATGGTATAGATAGAATTGATGAATTTATCAGTAGGGAAGAGGACTTTAAGAGAATTACAAAATCGATAGATACTCAAATTCAAAATATAGATGGTATTGAATTAGTTCAGCTTGTAAGAGAAGCTATGCAACGAACAGAAGAAAACTTAGGTATAATGATATCTCATGAAGTTAAAGTTGGAATAATAATACATCTATGTTTTCTAATTGAGAAGACCATTAGTGGTGGTAAAGGAAAGAGTTTTGATAAACTTAATGAATATAGAGATAAGCATAGTAAAGAATTTATTTTAGTTAAGCAAAGTTTAAGAAGAATTGAATTAACTTATAATATTAATATATCTGATAATGAACTTGCATTTATAGTTAGAATGGTAACAGAAAATGATATATCTGTGTAACAAATAAATGAAGTGTGTAGAGAAATTAGTGTGTAAAATTGTGTGTAAGATAACTGTGTATTTAAAAATACATAGTTATCTTTTGTTTTATCTATAGAAACTAAGATATAGAGTCATTTAAAAAAAAATAAAAAAAGACAAATAGTTGGCATGCAAATTGCTTATAATATATAGTGCAAAAGTAAATAATTTAAAAGTAAAAAATTTCAATATAATTTGAGGGGGAATCAACCATGTTAAAAATTTTATTATGTTGTTCAGCTGGTATGTCAACTAGCTTATTAGTAACTAAGATGCAAGCTGCTGCTAAAGAGCAAGGAATTGAATGTTCAATCCAAGCTATGGCAGAAGGTGAAGTTAAGAATCACGAAGACGAAATGGACGTATTATTATTAGGACCACAAGTTAGATTCTTATTAAAGAAGATGAAAGAAAAATATGAACCAAAGGGAATTCCAGTAGACATAATCCCAACAGTTGATTATGGAACAATGAACGGTGCAAAAGTTTTAGCTTTAGCATTAAAGATGGCTGGAAAGTAATTTAGGTTATAAAAGGGGAGAATACTGGGGGGTATTTATATCGGCATATAAGCTAAAGCCAAATGAAAGGATGTATAAGTGATGGAAGAAATCATAATGAATTTAATTATGCACAGTGGAGAAGCTAGAAGCTACTCTATGGAGGCTATTCAAGCAGCAAAGGAAAATAACATAGAAGAAGCTAAAAGTTTAATAGAAAAAGCTGATGAAGAATTAGGACATGCACATAATGCACAAACAAGCTTAATTCAAGCAGAAGCAGGTGGAGATAAGGCAGAGTTCTCATTATTACTTTGTCACGCACAAGACCACTTCATGACTACAATGACATTAAAAGACGTAGCTATAGAAATAATTGATATATACACAAGATTATAGTATCAATTTAATATGAACTCTAATGTTTTACATTAGAGTTCATTAATTATAATTCTTTTGTTTAAACTCTGGTTAACGGATTATTTTAATACAGAATTAGATGAGAAATAATTAATAAAGGGGAATAGTTATGGATTATATAATTGGAGTAGATGGAGGAGGTACCAAAACGGAAGCTGTTGCTTATGACTTAAGTGGGGAAGTTTTAGCAAGAGCATTAACTGGCTTTGGTAACCTTGTTAATGGAAAAGAAGAAGCTTTAAATAACATAACTACTTCAATAGAAGAGTTAATTATAAAGCTTGGACAAGAAGGGTTAAAGGGAATATATTTGGGGATTGCAGGAAGCGAAGTTGGGGAAAACGCTAAATTAATTTATAGAGAAGTAAAGAATAAGTTTTCTATAGAACCAGTGGTTATGAATGATGGTGATTTGGCTTTGAAGGCATTATTAGAAGGTGAAGATGGAATTCTGGTAATAGCAGGAACAGGATCAACAGCATTTGGTGTTAAAGAAAATAAACAGGCACGTTGTGGTGGATGGGGCCACCTACTTGGAGACGAAGGAAGTGCCTATAAAATTTCTATAGAAGCTTTTAAAAGAATGATTCATGAAGAGGATTATGGAATCGATAGAAGTGAACTTTCACAAGCTATTTTAGATAAATTGAACATGACTACTGTAGATGAAATTGTTGGGTTTATCTATTCTGCAACTAAAGATGAGATTGCTGCGATGGCCAGCTTAGTATCCATTTATGCTGAAAAAGGTGATGACTATGCTAAAAATATCTTAATAAATGAAGGTATAGAAATTGCAAAGTCAGCAGAGAGGGTATTTAAGAAATTAAACTTTGATAAATGTAGAATAGGGTTAGTAGGAGGCGTTATTAGAAAATCTAAAGATTTAAGAAAAGCCTTCGAAAATTATTTGAAGGAAAATATTAATGTAGTTGCTTACGTTGATAACGATGTTTCAGCTGCAAAAGGAGCATACTATATTTATAAAAAAACAAACAACTGATTTTATTGGAGGGCACACAATGAAAAGATTAGGGATCTCAGTTTATCCAAGTCATAGTTCTATGGATGAAATAATTGAGTATGTAGAGTTAGCTGCAAAATATGGGTTTAAGAGAATTTTTACTTGTCTACTTTCTGCAGAAGGAAAAACTACTGAAGAAGTAGTTACAGAATTCAAAAGAATGTTAGATGTAGCAAACAAGCATGGAATGGAAGTAATAGCAGATTTAGACCCAACAGTATTTAAGAACTTAGGGGCATCTATAACAGATTTATCTGTATTTAAAGAAATGGGATTAAGCGGAATTAGATTTGATGAAGGTTTTGCTGGAAATGAAGAATCTATAATGTCATTTAATCCATATGATTTAAAAGTTGAATTAAATATGAGTAACGGTACAAAGTACGTAGACAACATATTATCATTTAGACCAAATGTAAACAACATATATGGATGCCATAATTTCTATCCACATGTTTATACTGGACTTTCATTAGAACATTATATGAAATGTACAGAACAATTTAAGGAATTAGGAATTAATACAGCTGCCTTTGTAAATTCTCCGACAGCTAAGTTTGGACCATGGCCTGTATCAGAAGGGTTATGTACTTTAGAAATGCATAGAGATATGCCAATAGATGTTCAAGCAAAACATTTATTTGCAACAGGTATTGATGATGTTATAATAGCTAACTGCTATGCATCTGAAGAAGAATTAAAGGCTTTAAGTGAAATTAATAAAGAAATGCTTGAATTCACAGTTGAATTAGTTGATGGAATTCCTGAAATAGAAAGAAAAATCGTTCTTGAAGAATTCCACTTCAACAGAGGAGATAACTCAGAATACATGGCTAGATCAACTCAATCTAGAGTTAAGTATAAAGGTGAGAAGTTCCCACCATTTAACACTCCAGATATAAAAAGAGGAGATATAATTGTAGAATCTGATTTATATACTAGATATGCTGGAGAGCTACAAGTAGCACTTAAGGATATGAAGAACAGTGGAAAGAGTAATGTAGTTGCTAGAATAGTAGAAGAAGAATTATTCTTATTAGATTACATTGAGCCATGGACTAAGTTCTCATTCAAGTTAAAGAAATAGTTAGTTATGCCGTAGATATTTATCTACGGCTTTTTTCTTTATCTTTAGTAGGAGTGGGGGGGATATTTGTTTTGATGTCACTTGGAGCGTGGCGACGGAACAAGCAAAATAAATATCTACTCCACTTTTTAAATGCTAATAATTGACATTGGAAAATTTCCTTGATAGAATATCTAAAGATAATTATTCAATAGATAGTGAGAAGCAACCACTTTAACTCTTCTAAAGTGCTTGCTTCATTTTTATTATTAAGGGGGACATATGAAAGCAATTTTAGAAAGAGACAAAACATTTTATAAAAAAATATTTGTAATAGCATTACCAATTATAATTCAGAACTTTATTACATCATCATTAAATATAGTGGACACAATCATGATTGGAAAATTAGGTGAGGTAGAAATAGCCTCAGTAGGAATAGGAAATCAGTATTTTTTCTTATTTAATATTTTAATTATGGGAATGTTTAGTGGGATGGCTGTGTATACTTCGCAGTATTGGGGAAGAAAAGATATAGCAAGTATAAAAAAAGTAGTAGGTTTAGGAAGTTTATTAGCAGTAATTATAGGATTAATATTTACAGTAGTTGCACTAATATCGCCTGGTTTTATTGTTTCAATATTTAATAAAAGTACAGATGTTATACGCTTAGGTTCAGAATATCTAGGAGTTGTATGTTTAAGCTATGTATTTACTGCATTAACATTTAACTTTGCAACTGCATTAAGGTGTATTGAAAAAACATCTATTCCAATGTTAGTAAGTGCAGTAGCATTGTTAACTAACACATTTTTAAACTGGGTATTTATATTTGGAAATTTAGGGGCTCCTGCCATGGGAGTAAAAGGAGCTGCCCTAGCAACATTGATAGCAAGAGTATTAGAAACTACTATATTGATAGCATATATTTATATTTCTAAGAGTGTATTGGCTGGTAAGATAAAAGAATTATTTTCATTTTCTAGAGATTTTGTAAAGATGATATTTATAACTATGATTCCTGTTTTATTAAATGAAGGGTGCTGGGGACTAGGATCAGTAATGTATAATGTTATTTATGGAAGAATAGGAACTCAAGCTATAGCTTCAGTTCAGATTGCAACTACAGTATATAACCTGTTTATGGTAGTCATTTTTGGAATAGGGTCAGCATCTCTTGTTATAGTTGGAAATGAGATTGGTAGAGGAGATAAAGACAAGGGATATAAATATGGCAAGAAGTGTGTGATGTTAGGGTGTATAGTAGGAATAATCTTATCTTTAGGGCTAATATTATTATCTAATCAAATAGTAACTTTATATGATGTATCTGAGCAAGTAAGGATATGGGCAAGAAATATTTTATATGTAATAGCATTTATAATGGTAATTAGAGTTTACAACATTATAATAATTGTTGGTGTTTTAAGAGGTGGAGGAGATGCTAAGGTATCATTAGCTATTGAAGCGTCAACAATGTGGTTTATAGGAGTTCCTGTAGCCTTTATAGGTGCCTTTATACTTAAGTTACCTGTATATCAAGTGTATGCTTTATGTACTTTAGAAGAGATTGTAAAAGGGGTATTTTGTCTAAGAAGATTTAAATCTAAAAAGTGGATTAATAACTTAGTAGACTAATAATGATAAATTTTGACAGAATAATAGCACATTTTTTTTTCTAAAACATATTTTATAAGTATAAAGAACAACTACGGAGGTAAAAGTTATGAGCGGAAAATGTGCTGTATGTTCAGTATGTCCAAGAGAAAATCAACAAATAGAGGCTGTTATTAAGTTACCAGTTGAGAAGAGATCAGTTATTCATGGTACAGTTTTAGATGCTAATGGATGCCCAGTAGCAGATGCTGTTGTTAAACTACTTCAAGTAGTAGATGGTTGCAAATTACCATGTCCATTGACTCACACATTTACAGATCAATATGGACAATTCTTACTAGGACCTTTATGCCCAAATAGAAAATATATGTTAAAGGTTTATAAAGATAATATCCAAGTTAAGTATATGCCATTAGATGTTTCTTGCTACGATGGTAAATGCATTGGTGTTAATCCAGCAAGTGGTTGTGGATGCAAAGGTAATTCAGACAATAATGGCTGCGGTTGCTAGAAATAACTAAAGTAATTTACAAAAAGCCCTTTTTAAGGGCTTTTTATTCTTTTATAGATATTATATACTAATAAGGTTAAAATATTTAAGATTTTGTATAGTGGGAGAAAAGAATGGAAAATATAGTACTTTATATTATAACTTTATTTTTTATATTGGGAGCTATAGATTATTTACTAGGAAATAAGTTTTCTATTGGGGAAGAATTTGAAAATGGTATAAAAACTATGGGGCCGTTAGCTATATCTATGGTTGGAATACTATCAATAACACCATTACTATCATCTATAATAGAAATAGTTATAAGTCCAATTGCAAAGAACTTTAATATAGACCCATCTATATTTTCTTCAAGCTTTATTGCCATTGATATGGGAGGGTATAATATTGCTTCTAATATTGCTAATTCAAGTGAATTTGTTATTTTTTCAGGTATATTAATGGCATCAATTTTAGGATGTACTTTAAGTTTTACATTACCTTTAGCATTAGGATTAGTAAAAGAGAAGTATATGGATTCTCTTACAAAAGGATTTCTATGCGGAATAATAACAGTACCTATTGGATTATTTATAGGTGGACTAGCATTAAAAATAGATTTAAAAAGTTTATTTATAAATCTTTTTCCTATAATACTTTTATCTATAATTCTGTCTATAGGGATTATGTTTAAGCCAAAGATATGTATATTTATATTTAATTTTATTGGTAAAATTATAGTATGTATAAGTGTATTAGGATTAATAATACAAGGGATATATTCAATAATAGGAATAAAAATAGTAGAAAATATAATGCCATTACAAGACACTCTTTACATAGTAGGAAAAATATCTATTTTCCTTGGTGGAGCGTATGTAATGCTTAAGTTTATTAAAAATATATTTAGTAAGCAATTTAATAAGTGGGAAGGAATATTTGGTGTAAATGGTAATACAATTTCTGCTTTTATAGGTTCATTTGCATCTGCAATAATTGTTTTTGATAATTTTCATAAGTTAGATGAAAAGGGAAGAGTTATATGTTCTGCATTTTCAGTGTCAGGGGCTTATGTTCTTGGTGGGCAGTTAGGTTATGTAGCAAGTGTAGCAAAGGAATATATGATACTATATATTTTTGTAAAGATATTATCAGGAATATTAGCAATTATATTTGCATTATTTATTTTGAGAAGAGAAGATAAAAATAGAAAAATCATAAATACTGAGGAGGCATCATGAAGAAACAAGTTGATTTAGTATCAGGAAAAATATTAGAACCATTAATTAAGTTATCTTTACCTATTTTAGGAACGTCATTTATTCAAATGGCATATAACATGACAGATATGATTTGGATAGGTAGAGTAGGAAGTTCTGCAGTTGCAGCAGTAGGTACAGCAGGATTTTTTCCATGGCTTGGTATGGCCTTAGTTTACATATCAAAAGTGGGTGTTGAAGTTGGAGTATCTCAGGCCATAGGTAAGAGAGATAATAAAGAAAGAGACAAATACATAGCAAATAGTATATTTATTAATATAGCTCTTGCAATTATATATACATTAATAATTTTAGTATTTAGAACATCCCTTGTTAACTTTTTTAATTTAGGAGATAGTGAAGTAATTAGAATGGCTCATGAGTATTTAATAATAGTTATTTTAGGTACTGTATTTACTTTTATTAATCCTATTTTTACAAGTATATTTACTGCATCAGGTAATAGTAAAACACCATTTATTATTAATACGATAGGATTAATATTTAACATGGTATTTGATCCATTATTAATATTTGGTGTAGGATTTATTCCTCCATTAGGAGTTGTAGGGGCTGCATTAGCAACAGTGTGTGCACAAGTTGTAGTAACATTAATATTTATATTAGCTTATATAAAAAATCATTATGTAACAGGAAGAAAAGCAATTAAGTACTTAGATAAAAAGGTAATGTTAAATATAACTAAGCTTGGGATGCCAGCTTGCTTAGAAAATGGATTATTCACAATTTTCTCTATGGTTATTGGTAGAATAATTGCACAGTGGGGCGCAACAGCTATAGCTGTTCAAAAAGTTGGTTCTCAGATAGAGGCTATATCTTGGATGACTGCTGGTGGATTTGCAACTGCTCTTACAACATTTATTGGACAAAATTACGGTGCAAAAAAGCCTGAAAGAATAAAAAAAGGATTTAAATCTACATTAGGAGTTTCTATATTTGTTGGATTTATAGCATCCATAATATTAATATGCTTTGGTAGAACTGTATTTAGTTTGTTTATACCAGAAGAAGAGGCAATTATAGGTGGTATAGAATACTTAAGAATACTTGGTTATTCTCAAATATTTATGTGTATAGAAATAACTACTGCAGGTGCTTTTAGGGGATTAGGAGAAACTATTTTACCATCATTTGTTAGTATAGTGTTTTCTGGTATTAGGATACCTATGGCTATATTTTTAGCATCTACTTTGGGAATAGGAGTTAATGGAGTTTGGTGGAGTATAACAATATCTTCTGTAATAAAAGGAATATTAATGATATCATCATATTATTATAAGTTTGGAAGACAAAATAAACTTGAAGCAAAGGTATTACCAGAATAATAATAAGGGAAAGTATCGAAATTAATGATACTTTCCCTTTAATCTTTTATTTAAGCATAAATTCATATAAGCAGAATTGTAATAGGTAAAATATGATAGCATATTTTATATCGCTTCCCCCAGCTTTTGATATTAAGTCTAATATTTCATGTTCTGATTTTGATGGGTTATTAGCCTTAATTTTAGAGATTTCTCTTTCTGCATTAAGTAAATATATATTTGTGCCAAAAAAGCCTAAGAAAAGCAATAGAGCAGTTGATAATATACCACTAAATGGAATAGGAATAATTAAAATCAATGCTAAGTTGGCAATAAAAATAGCTAGGGCAGGAATTATAGATTTTCTAAACATTAGCCAATACATATTAAGGAAAAAGCATGGCCAATTCCAATTTAATGATGAAGGATTAGCTATAAACCTGTCTAGTGTTTTGCTGTAAAAAGGTGAGTAAGCATTACTACCTATATATGCTTCTAATTGGTTTCTAGTTATAGAATCGTTTCGTTTAAAGATTTTCATAAGTATTCCTCCTAATCTTTATTATAATTATGATTATACGAAATGAATATTCATAGGTCAATGTTTGTGAATTGTTATTCATATGGAAATAAAAAGAAACTCAAAGGAATACTTTGAGTTTCTTGAAATATTAAGCTTGGTTTACTGAACCGAAAAGTTCCATCTTTTCTTTAACAGTAGCCTTTATAGCTTCGAATCCTGGTGCAAGAAGTTTTCTTGGGTCAAATCCCTTACCTTCTAAGTCCTTACCAGCTTCGATATATTTTCTTGTAGCTTCTGCGAAAGCTAATTGACATTCAGTGTTAACGTTGATCTTAGCAACTCCTAATGATATAGCTTTCTTTATCATATCTTCAGGGATACCAGTACCACCGTGAAGAACTAATGGCATATCTCCAACAGCTTCTTTAATTTTAGCTAGAGCATTAAAATCTAATCCAGCCCAGTTTGCAGGATATTTTCCGTGGATGTTACCAATACCAGCAGCTAACATAGTAGTTCCTAAATCAGCTATTTGCTTACATTCTGCAGGGTCAGCGATTTCACCAGCACCTACAACACCATCTTCTTCTCCACCAATTGATCCAACTTCACATTCTACAGAAATTCCCTTAGCATTAGCGTCTGCTATTAATTTAGTAGACTTTTCTATGTTTTCTTCAATTGCATAGTGAGAACCATCGAACATTACTGAAGAGAATCCAGCTTCGATGCACTTATAAGCACCTTCAAAACTACCGTGGTCTAAGTGTAATGCAACAGGAACAGTTATGTTTAAACCTTTGATTAAACCGTTAACCATACCAACGATTGCATCGTATCCACCCATATATTTACCAGCACCTTCAGAAACACCTAAGATTACAGGTGAGTTGTTTTCTTGTGCAGTTAATAGAATAGCTTTTGTCCATTCTAAGTTATTGATGTTAAATTGACCAACAGCATATTTACCGTCTCTAGCCTTATTTAACATTTCTTTAGCTGAAACTAACATAATGTGACCTCCAAATATTTTGTAAATTTTTTTGAATTTTGAGTAATAAATATACAAATATATTTTACCCTACTAAGGGTTATTATAACTTTTATTTGTCAAAAAGGAAACAATTTATCATAAAAATTTATATTATAAGTGTAAATTTAGGGCGTATATTATTAACTTTTCATTAATTTAACAAGTACTGCTTTTTGTGCATGCATTCTATTTTCAGATTCATCAAATATTTCTGAAGCATGAGCTTCTAATACCTCATCAGTAATTTCTTCTTCTCTATGAGCTGGTAAGCAGTGTAAAACAATAGCATTAGGTTTTGCTAGATTCATAAGTTCGCTATTAACTTGGTAATCTTTAAATGCTTTAATTCTATTTTTAGCTTCAGTTTCATGTCCCATACTTGCCCAAACATCAGTAATTACAACATCAGCATTTTTTATAGCTTCAGAAGGAGAGTGAGTTATAGTGAAATTTGTACCTTCTAGTTTAGATAACTCTTTTCCTCTAAGTAGGTAATTTTCATCAGGCATGTATTCCTTAGGGGAAGCTAAAGAAAAATTCATACCAGTTTTTAGGCATCCTACTATTAAAGAGTTTGCCATGTTGTTTCCATCACCTATATAAGCTACATTTAATCCTTCAAGAGTATTTTTATATTCCCTAATTGTCATTAAGTCAGCAAGAACTTGACAAGGATGTTCAGAGTCCGTTAACCCATTTATTATAGGAATAGAAGAATACTTTGCTAAAGTTTCTACTTCCTCCTGAGAAAAAGTCCTAATCATGATTCCTTGAAGAAACCTAGATATAACTCTAGCAGTATCTTTAATTGGTTCCCCACGGCCAATTTGTAAGTCTCTACTGCTTAAAAACAATGCATTACCACCAAGCTGATACATACCAGCTTCAAAGGATACCCTTGTTCTTGTTGAACTTTTTTCAAAAATCATACCTAAGCTTTTTCCCTTTAAGTGTTCATGTGGAATGGCATGTTTAAATTCATATTTTAATTGATCTGCAAGGTTTAATATATCTAAAATCTCTTCTTTTGATAGATCGTCCATTTTTAATAGATGCTTTTTCATAGAAATCCCCCTTTTTAATAAATAACGGGGATTAAATCCCCGTTGAATAAATTTATAAACAGCTAATTAAAGTATTAATTCCATCACTTAGTTCATCTTCACTAATTATAAGTGGAGGAAGTAATCTGATAACATTAGGTCCGGCTGTAAGGACTAGCAATCCTTTTTCAGCAGCTTTCTTTTGAACTTCAGAAGAACTTCCTTCAATTTCTATTCCTAAGATTAAACCTTTGCCCCTTATTTCTTTAATCTTAGATGATGAAGAATTATTTAAAAGTGTTTTAACTAATTGTCCCTTTTTTTCAATAGATGCATATGTGCCTTCATTACATATTTCATCAAGAACAACAATTGCACCAGCACAAGAAACTGGATTTCCTCCAAAGGTTGAACCATGGTCTCCAGGATTAAATACTGATGAAGTTTTTTGGTTACACAATATTGCACCTATAGGTAGCCCTGCACCAAGCCCTTTAGCAAGTGTTACTATATCAGGATTAACATCAAAATGATTATATCCAAATAACTTTCCAGTTCTAGCAATGCCACATTGCACTTCATCAAATATTACTAATACATCTTTTTCCTTACATAATGATGTTACAGTTTGAACAAATTCTTCAGTAAGAGAGTGAACTCCACCTTCACCTTGAATTGATTCCATAATAATTGCACATACATCATTAGATAATTTTGATTTGAAATCTTCTATATTATTAGCTTCTACATAATCAAAGCCTTCTGGGAAAGGAAAGAAGTACTTATGAAATTTTTCTTGGCCAGTTGCTTTTAATGTAGTTATAGTTCTTCCGTGAAAAGATTGCTTTAAGGTTAATATTTTATTTCTTCCCTCGCCATATTTGTCAAAACTATATTTTCTTGCAAGTTTTATAGCTCCTTCATTAGCTTCTGCTCCTGAATTAGCAAAGAATACTTTTGACATAGAAGCCAGTTTTGTAAGTTTATTACTAAGTTCTATAGTAGTAGGATTTAAGAAAATATTTGAACAGTGTTGTAGATTATGAATTTGTTTTTCTATAGCACTTGTCCATTTAGAGTTATTATAGCCTAGAGAATTTACACCAATTCCGCTAGTTAAATCTAAATACTTTTTTCCATTTGTATCGTAAAGATAAATACCTTCTCCTTTTTCCAAAACTGGAGATAGGGGAGAGTAGGTATTCATAAGAGAATGTTCCATATTTATACCTCCTAATAAATCATAGTTCCTATACCATCGTTAGAGAAAAGCTCAAGGAGTAATGCATGAGGGACTCTGCCATCAATTATATGTGCTCTTTCTACACCCATACGAACAGATTCAACACAACATTGAATTTTTGGTATCATACCTCCCTTTATAACTCCTTGAAGAGTAAGTTTTGGTATTTCGTGTAATCTTAAAACAGAAAGTAGGGAAGTTGGGTCTTTAGGATCCTTAAGAACTCCAGCGACATCAGTTAATAATATTAGTTTTTCTGCCTTTAAAGCTGATGCAATTTTTGCAGCACATGTATCAGCGTTAATGTTATATAAGTCATTACCATCTTCACCAATAGCCATGCTACCTATAACTGGAATATAACCAGCATCAAGAGCCATTGTAACAGCTTCTGTATTTACTGAAGTTACTTCTCCTACATAACCTAAATCAACTTCACTTTCTAGTTTTTTAGCTTTTAGTAGAGAGCCATCAAGTCCACATAGGCCTATTGATTTTCCACCAGCTTTTTCAATAAGGGTAACAAGGTCTTTATTTACCTTGCCACCTAATACCATTTGAACTACTTCCATAGTTTTTTTATCTGTATAACGTAACCCATTAATGAATTCACTTTTTTCTCCTAGTTTATCTAGAAATGATGAAATATACGGACCACCACCATGTACAACTATAGGCTTAAAGCCTATACATTTCATTAGAACAATATCATTAATTACTGTTTCCCTTAGTTCGTCGCTAATCATTGCATTACCACCATATTTAACTACAATTATTTTCCCATTATAGTGTTGGATGTAAGGTAGTGATTGAACCAATATTTCAGCACGTTCATTAAGATCCATTTTTTATTCCTCCTAATAATTAGCTTCTGTAATCTCCATTTATTTTTACATAGTCATAAGTTAAATCACATCCATAAGCAGAAGCAGCTATATCTCCTATATTAAGATTTACTTCAATCAGTATTTCATCTTGTAATAAGATATCTTTGGCTTTATTTTCATCAAACTCAATGGAGGATCCCTGTCCACATACCTTAATTGAGCCAGATGAACTTGTAAAATAAACATCTACCTTATAGGGATCAAAATCAACATCAGAATATCCTAGGGCACATAAAATTCTACCCCAGTTGGCATCTGATCCAAATAAAGCGGTTTTTACAAGACTTGATTTAATAACACTTTTAGCTAACTTTACAGCATTAGATTCAGAGGTAGCACCAGTTACTTTACATTCTATAAGTTTCGTGGCACCCTCACCATCCTTTGCAATTTTTTTGGCTAATACTACATTTAAGTAGTTAAGTGCTTCAATAAATTTATAATAATCCTCACTCTTTTCAGAGATTGTTGGATTTTCAGCTAATCCATTTGCTAGTATTAATACCATGTCATTAGTGCTTGTATCTCCATCAACACTTACTCTGTTATAACTTATATTTACACTAGACTTTAAGGCTTCATCTAATAATTCTGGTGATATTGAAGCATCAGTTGTAATAAATGAAAGCATAGTGCCCATATTGGGCTCAATCATTCCAGAACCTTTACAAGTAGCTCCAATTCTTACAGTTTTACCGCCTATTTCAAACTCTAATGCAATTTGTTTTTGAGAAGTGTCTGTTGTCATTATGGCTTCAGTTGCATCTTTATATCCGTCTATAGATAATTTTTTTGTAAGTAGTGGAATTCCACCTTTTATTGCATCAATATTTAATGGAACACCAATAACTCCAGTAGAAGCTACTAATACTTCATCAGTTTTAATATTTAATGATTTTGCTTGTAATTGAGCCATCTTTTTAGCTTTTAATAAACCATCTTGTCCATTGCAGGTGTTAGCATTACCACTATTGCAAATTATAGCTCTAGCTTTTTTGTTAGAAAGATGTTCTTTTGTGATATATATTGGAGCTCCTTTTACCTTATTTTTAGTATATACACCAGCACCGATACTAGGAACTTCTGAGTAGATTAATGCTAAATCTTTCTTTAAAGAATTTTTCTTTATTCCACAATGTATACCAGCAGCTAAAAAACCTTTAGGAGCGGTAACACTACCATTTATTATTTTAAAATTCATTATAATAGCCCCCAATCATAAATTTTTAAAAGGCTGGTGAAATGAAGTTTAATCCTTCAGTTTCATCAAAGCCTAAAATTATATTCATATTTTGTATAGCTTGCCCTGCAGCACCTTTAACCATATTATCAATAGCACTTACCACAATTAGTTGATCTTTACGATGATTTAAATGAAGTGATATATTACAATAATTAGAGAAACGTACATTTTTAGTACAAGCTGTTTCTCCAAGAGGAAGTACATTTACAAAAGGTTTATCTAAGTAGAAACTTTCATATAGTTTATGAATTTCTTCTAGATTAACATTTCCTTTTGGAGTGCAATAAATTGTTGATATTATGCCTCTATTAATAGGAAGTAGGTGAGGAGTAAATGTTACAGAAACCTTTTCCTTAGCCATAACCCCTAGGGTTTCTTCTATTTCAGGGGTATGTCTATGTGCACCAACTTTGTATGGAGCAAAGTTCTCATTTAATTCTGGGAAGTGGCTAGATAGTATTAATCCACGGCCAGCCCCTGTAGCTCCTGATTTGGAATCACATATTATTCCTTTGGTTTCAATAAGCGAATTCAATAGGAGAGGCATAAGTCCTAATTCTATTGAAGTAGGATAGCACCCAGGATTAGCTATAAGCTTTGAGTCTTTAATTTTTTCCTTATTTAATTCAGGTAATCCATATACACTTTTTTTATGTAATTCTGGATGTGAAAAACCTCTTTCATACCAGAACTTGTAATCTTCCTCATTAGAAAGTCTAAAATCTGCCCCAAGATCTATACAAATTTTATTACTGTCGATACATTTAGCTGCAATATCCTCACTAAGACCATGAGGTAAAGCAGTAAAAATTACATCAGCTTTAGCTATAACTTCATCCATTGAACCGCATACTAATGAAGTGTGATTGAAAAAGTTTTTGTATATGGAATCAAATTCTTGTCCTTCAAAAGAAACTGAGCTAATAGCTGAAATTTCAATTTTCTTATGGTTTAACAAAATCCTCATAAGCTCTGCACCTACATATCCTGTAGCACCTATTATTCCTACCTTTATCATTTTAAAGTCCCCCTTTTATTTCCTTGATGAACTTAGCTAGTCTGTCTAATTGAATTTTTACTGACTTAGTAGAAGGGCCTCCAATTACTTGTCTTTCTTCTACACAAGTTAGCAAATCAATGGCATTATATATGTCCTCTTCAAAGATAGGAGAGAAGCTTTTTAGTTCATTTAATGATAGTTCATCAATTGCTTTATTTTTATTTATACAGTAAATTACTATTTCACCCACTATTTCATGAGCATTTCTAAAAGCTATTCCATGCTTTACAAGGTAATCAGCAACATCTGTTGCATTTGTGAATCCACCTGCAGCACCTTTTCTCATTACATCTTTCTTAACTTTCATAGTATCTAACATTCCAGTAAAAGTTTTAAGAGAAAGAGTAACTGTATCTAAAGCATCAAATAAGGCTTCTTTATCCTCCTGCATATCTTTGTTGTATGCAAGAGGAATACCTTTCATTACTGTTAATAACGTAATTAAGTCTCCATAAACTCTTCCAGTCTTACCGCGAACTAATTCAGCAACATCTGGATTTTTCTTTTGTGGCATAATTGAACTACCAGTAGAGTAGCCATCATCAAGCTCTATAAAATTAAACTCATTTGTGCACCAAAGAATTATTTCTTCAGAAAATCTTGAAAGGTGCATCATTATAATTGAAAGAGCAGATAAAGTTTCTATTACATAATCCCTGTCTGACACAGAATCTAAGCTATTCCATGTTACATCTGAAAATCTAAGTTCCTTAGCTACAAATTCTCTATCTATTGGATAAGTAGATGTAGCTAATGCACCAGAACCTAATGGCATTTGATCGGTTCTTTTGTAAGCATCTTGAAGCCTACCAATATCACGCCTTAACATTTCGCCATAGGCTAGTAGATGATGAGCAAGAGTTATTGGCTGAGCTTTTTGCATGTGGGTATATCCTGGCATTATAGTTTCCATATTTTTTGAAGCTTTTTTATGAATAACTTCTTCAAGTTCAATAACACAAGATACTATATTATCTAAAGCTTTCTTTAAATATAATCTTAAATCTAGGGTTACTTGGTCATTTCTACTTCTGCCAGTGTGAAGCATTTTTCCACAAGCTCCTATATAATAGGTGAGAGTTCCTTCAACAAAACTGTGGATATCTTCAGAAGTAGGATCAATTTCAATAACTCCATTATCTAATCTTTTTAATATTTCATTTAATCCATCTTCAATCTTTTTACTTGATTTATTTGGTATGATTCCTTGTTTTCCTAACATTTTTACGTGAGCAAGGCTTCCTTCTATGTCTTCTTTGTACATTCTAGAGTCAACATTTATTGAAGAATTAAAATCATTTACTAAAGCATCAGTTCCTTTTTTGAACCTTCCACCCCAAAGTTTCATTTATTTTTCCTCACTTTTTATTTTTGCAGCCATTTTAGCTTGTACTTTAATTGGAAGACCAAATAAATTAATAAATCCAGCAGAATCTTTTTGATCATAAACTGCATCCTCACCAAATGTTGCATATTCTTCGCTATATAATGAATAAGGAGATGTCATACCTGCATTAATCATATTACCTTTGTATAGTTTAAGTTTTACTTCACCAGTTACTGTTTCTTGAGTTTTATCTACAAAAGCAGAAAGTGCTTCTCTTAGTGGAGTAAACCATTGTCCGTTATAAACTATATCTGCAAACTTTAAAGCAATTTGTTCTTTATAATGAGAAGTTTCTTTATCTAAACATAATTCCTCTAAATCCTTATGGGCTTTATATAGAATAGATCCACCAGGAGTTTCGTAAACACCTCTTGATTTCATACCAACAAGTCTATTTTCTACCATATCAGTAATACCAATAGCGTTTTCTCCACCAATTTTATTTAATTCTTCAATTAATTTAACACCACTAACTTTTTTTCCATTTAATGCAACAGCAACACCTTTTTCAAATGTAAGAGTTATATAGGTTGGAGCATCAGGTGCTTGTTCAAGTGTTTTAGATAATTCAAGAATTTTTTCATAATTTGGTTCATTAGCTGGGTCTTCAAGGTCAAGGCCCTCATGGCTTAAGTGCCATAAGTTCATATCTTTGCTATAGTTAGTTTCATAAGTGATTTTTATAGGAATTTCTCTTTTTAGAGCATATTCAATTTCTTCTTCTCTAGATTTTATATCCCATATTCTCCAAGGAGCTATTATTGGCATTTCTGGTGCAAAGGCTTTAACAGCAAGTTCGAATCTAACTTGGTCATTACCCTTTCCAGTACAGCCATGACATATAGCATCTGCCCCCTCAGCTTTTGCTATTTCAACTAGCCTTTTACCTATTAGAGGTCTTGCAAAAGAAGTACCAAGTAGATATTTTCCTTCATAAACTGCCCCAGCCTTTATTGTTGGGAATATATAGTCATTTACGAATTCCTCTGTTAAGTCTTCTATATATATTTTTGAAGCACCTGTCTTAAGTGCCTTTTCTTCTAAGCCTTCTAATTCTGATTTTTGCCCCACATTTCCTACAACTGCGATAACTTCACATCCATATGTTTCTTTCAACCATGGAATAATTATTGAAGTGTCTAGTCCTCCTGAATAAGCTAGTACAACTTTGTTAAATGTTTTTTTCATAAATAATAGCCCCCTTAATTTATAATAATTTCTATATTTTACTAAGTATTTATAATTATACGCTTGCATATATAATTATGCAACATTTATTCAAAAAAATATTGAAAATATTCATTTTTATGCATAAAAAATAAAAATGAGTGCATAAAACCAAAGTAAATGTTTACAAAAATAGTATTTAAATAAATCTTTAAAATATAAAATAGGAATGTATAATATAATTAAATAAAATTTACTACAAGGAAGGTATTAATAATGAAACATGAATTAACAATATATGAATTAGGTAAAGCCTTAAAAAATATAGAGGATAAATATGATTTATCAGTTATGATAAAAAAAGAGCTAAGTGGTGGATGGATGACTATAATGGGTGCAGCTAAGATGGAAGTGTTACCTTGTATAGGTGGAGGATGCCACGGAAAGAATATAAATATTTTAGAGATAAGAGTAAGTTCTGACGAGAATTCTGGAAGCCTAGTTAAACTAACAGGAGCTAAGAATAAAAAGTTTAATGTAGATGTAGCGTCAACTAGATATAAAGAGATATCTACAAATTCATTAACATTAGATCAAATTAAAGTTAATGAAAATGAAACTAAACTTAGAATTGATGAAGATATTATATTTACAATTAAGGGGAGAGCAGAAAATATTGATGAAATAATTAAATCTGCTTTATAGGAAAAAAGGTATGATGGTAAAGATCACATCATACCTTTTTATTTCACTTAGTAAGTGGTAAAATATTGAAAAAGGAGTAGTGATTATGAGTGAGAAGGTAAAAGAGAAAAGTAATTTTTTTAAAGATTGGATTATGCCAATTATTGTAGCTATTATAATATGTTTTTTTATAACTAAATATCTATTATTTTGTTCAGTAATAAGTTCTGGCTCTATGATGCCTACACTAAATAAGAATGATAGGGTCTTAGTTACTAGAGTGTATAATACTGATACCATAAAAGATGGAGATATAGTTGTTTTCTCAAGAGAAGATGAGGAGAATCCAGTAGTTAAAAGAGTAATAGGTGTTGGTGGAGATAAAATTTCTATAAAGAATGGTGAAGTTTATAGGAATGGACAGTTAATTGATGAACCTTATGTGGAATATAAAGATGATTATACAGGAGATTTTGAAGTGCCTAAAGATAAATTTTTCTTTCTTGGAGATAACAGAAACAATTCAAAGGACTCAACTGTTTGGGATTATCCGTATATAGATAAGGATGATATTATAGGAAAAATGCAAATAAAGCTATATCCTTTTAAGGATTTTGGCAGTGTTAAATAAGTAGTGGAAAGAATAATAAAGCTCAAGTAAACAAATACTATTTTTGTTAATAAAAATTAGGAGGGATAGTATGACAAATTTAAATTGTTGTGTTGAATCATGTGCTTTTAATAAAAGTGAATGTTGTTGTCTTAATAACATAGAAGTAGGAGGTCATAAAGCTGAAGCCCCTACTAATACATGTTGCCAAAGCTTTGAAGAAAAATCAGGAGCATTTACAAATGATGCAATGGAACCTGAAATGCATTTAGAAGTTGCATGTGAAGCTAAAAATTGCGTACATAATAGCCAAGGAATGTGTGACGCAGAACATATAGATATAGCAGGAATTTCTGCAAGTGCTAGTGGAGAAACACTTTGTGCAACATTTCATTGTGAATAATAAAAAGAAGCTATCTAATTTATAAGATAGCTTCTTTTTTATTATCTAGGAAATTATAAAATTTTAATTAGCTATAAATCAAAGGAGTTATTACAATTTCATATAAAAAAATATAAAATCAAGAATAATAATTTTATAATTTTCTTACCTTAAGTACGAAGGGGATAGATATTTATTTTTCTGTGACTTGGAGCTTGCGACGGAACAAGCAAAATAAATATCCATCCCACCTTTTTTTTTAAAATATATTTTGTATATTAGTAATATTAATATCTATAATATTTTCAGCTAATTTTTCTACAATCTCATTTGAGACTAAGCTTTCTGCCATATTTTCAGATTTTATGTAATTACATAATCTTGTAGCTTCACTTAGAATATTGTCTACCTCGCAATGATTAACATATACAGCAGCGATGCTCTTACTTTCTTCTATTTCTTCAATAACATTTAATGCAGTAAGATATGCATTGTCCCAGTCTTTACTTTCTATGTAGACTCTTATTTCATCATTAGATTCTATAATACTATGACATAATTCATTTAAGGAATTATTAGCATAAAATACAAAGCCTAATAAACCTAAGAAAGCAATAACAGATATTATTGTATTTCGCATTTACTACACTCCTTTTCATAATCACCATATAGTTGATATTGGAATTTACCCTTTGTATCATATAGGGCTAGTAAAACATCACTAATGGATTGAATGTTATGATTTTTAAGCACCTTTTTTATCCATTCTTCATCTTTGCCTAATGTAGTAAGGGCGTTTTTATTAACCTTACCATCCATAACTAATATCTTAGGCAACATTGGTTCTTGACTTGATGAAGAAGTAGATGAAGAACTACTTTTATCTTTTTTGGCAGGTAGTGATCCACAAGTATCACTATCACTTTTTGGAGATCCTCCACCACTAGATGCACTGCTAGAATTAGAAGGTAGTATTGAAAGTTGACCGTTATTTTCTAATATAGCATATTGAATTTCGCTTAAGTCAAAATAACCTGCTAGTCGAATTTCTTCCATTAATTCATCAATGTTAATCTGCTGCTTTTTTAAGCCATAAAAATTAATTTTGCTTCTATAAATAAGAATAGTTGGTTCACCATCTATTATTTTTCTAGCAAATTGGCTTTTTAATTGAAGTTGAGATAATAAAGTTTTCATAAGTAGCAACGTAATTATTGGAATTATTCCAAGAAGTAAAGGGAATTTAGTATCTTGCATTGGAAGAGCAGCTAAATCTGAAATCATAATAGTAATAACAAATTCATAAGGTTGAAGTTCTCCAATTTGTCTTTTTCCCATAAGCCTCATTACAATTACTACCAGTGAATAAAGAATTGCGGTTCTTATAAATACTATGAACATAATAAACACCTCTCGCACATACTATTTGTAAAAACAATATTAAATATTCACGAAAATAATGACTTTTTTGAACAATATGTAGAGAGGTGTATAATAATACTAATGAAAAGATCAAAGGACTTGTAAGAAAGGAGAGAATTATATGAATTACTTAAATCTTACTATTGAGAATAAAGAAATCAAGGTGAAAAAAGGCACTACATTTAAAGATGTTATAAAAGAATATGCTATAGATGACTTAGTGGTTTTATGTGAATTAAATGGAGATTATTATGAATTAGCTATGGAAATACCAGCTAATGGAGATATAAAGTTAATTGATGCTAATAGTGAAATAGGATGGAAGATATATTCAAGAACTCTTCAATATATTTTTATAAAAGCTACCTTAGATATTTTTAAAGATGCAATTATTAAAATAGAACATTCTATTTCAAAAGGAACATTTGGTGAGATTTATAAATCTCAACCATTAAATAAGGAAGATATAAATAAAATAAAAAAACATATGGAAGATTTGATTAAGAGAGATATTCCAATAAATAAAATTCAAGTATCTAAGGAAGAAGCAATAAAGATATTTGAAGACTATGGAATGATGGATAAGGTTAAACTATTAAACCAAGTTGATTTAAAGACGGTTAAGTTATATGAATTAGATGGAAGATATGATTATTTTTATGGACAGATGGCATATTCAACTGGAATAATAAAGGCGTTTGACCTAATTCCATATGCTCATGGATTTGTTTTAAGAAATCCTACAGAAGAGGATGTTACAGTATTACCTGAATTTAAGGAGCAAAAGTCATTAGCTAATATTTTTTATGAGACAGAAAGATGGTTGGATATACTGGGGGTAGGGGAAGTTGGAAGCCTAAATGAAAAGATTATAAATAAAGGACTTACCAATTTAACTTTAGTTTCTGAAGCACTACATGAAAAGAAAATAGCTTATTTAGCAGATAGTATTTCAACAAAGAAGAATGTAAAGGTAGTTTTAATTGCTGGTCCATCTTCTTCGGGAAAAACTACTTTTGCAAATAGACTTGGAATACAACTAAGAGTTAATGGATTAAATCCAATACCAATATCTTTAGATGATTATTTTGTAGATAGAGTTCATACTCCAAGGGATGAGAACGGAGAATATGATTTTGAATCAATTGAAGCTATCGATTTAAAATTGTTTAACGAAAATCTAAAATATCTTTTAGAGGGTAAGGAAGTAGAGATCCCAAGTTATAATTTTAAGACAGGAAATCGTGAATGGATTGGTCATAAATTAAAATTACCTGGAAATGGTGTAATTATTGTTGAAGGAATTCATGGATTAAATCCATCATTAACAGATGCTATAGAGGATGATAAAAAATATAAAATATATATATCTGCCTTAACTCAATTAAATCTTGATAATCATAATAGAATTGCAACAACGGATGTAAGAAAAGTTAGAAGAATAGTTAGGGATTATTTATCAAGAGGTTATGGAGCAGAAGAAACTTTAATGATGTGGCCTTCAATTAAAAGAGGAGAAAGAAAAAACATTTTTGTATATCAAGAGGAAGCTGATGCAATGTTCAATTCAACATTAGTATATGAGTTATGTGTATTAAAACCATATGCTATAAAGGAACTTGAAAAAATAAAGCCAGGTAGTCCGGTGTATAATGAAGCTGTTAGATTAAAAACATTTTTAAACTTTTTTAAAGAAATTGAATTTAGTGATGTGCCGGAGAATTCTATCTTAAGAGAATTCATTGGGGGCAGTTGTTTTTATAAATATTGAAGAGAGGTTGCTAAGCAACTTCTCCTTTTTATAGTCTCATATAAATAATAAAAATAATATTATTTATATTATTTTTAAATCTAAGAAAAGAATTTTTCTTATAATAATTCTAAAAAATATATATTTATATAAATACACAATAATAAAAAAGAGAATCTCTAGTAAGGATTCTCTTTTCTCAGTATGAATATTAAATTATCTACTTAACTTTTTCACTGTAACATTTTTATTTTCTAATTTCTCTATTAGGTAATCAACATCTCCTGCTTTAAGAATATAAGATAACTTTTTCTCTCTATCATTAAATTCAAAGGAGATAATTTTTTTGGGAGAACCTTTGTCCCATTTAACAGTTACGCACCTTATGCTCTCATATTTAAATTTATTATTAAATAAAACCATGCTGTCTCTAGAAAACATTACTAAATTAAATATAAAAGAAACAAAAAGCAAAACAAAAAATAAAATTATTCCTATAGTTGTAGTTTCAACTACAGCCATATATAAAAGTAGTAAAGCAGCACAGAAAAAATTCATTTTATCTTTGAAAAATATTTTAAGATGCAATTCTCTTTGATTTCCATAAAAATCACATATGTTTAATAAGAAATATAAAGCAAATAATATTCCTAGGAAGATTGCAAATCCAAAAATTATATTAAGAATAATGTTCATAAAAAAACATCCCTTTCATTGTTGTAGTGGTAAAAAATTCAATAAGGTAAGTATAACAAAATAAAGATTGATAATACAGATAAAATTACTTAAACTAAAAGTAAAATAACTAATGATTAAGGAGAGGTTTTATGAAGAGCGTAGGCGTTTTTGATATTTTAGGTCCTATAATGGTTGGCCCATCAAGTTCTCACACTGCAGGAGCTGCAAGACTTGGAAAAGTAGCAAGATCTGTAGCTAATGGTCCGTTAAAGAGCGTAAAGTTTTTATTACATGGTTCTTTTGGAAAAACCTATAAGGGACATGGAACAGATAGAGCATTAGTTGCTGGAATACTTGGAATGGAGCCTAGTGATATAAGATTAAGAGATTCTCTAGAAATTGCTAAGAGAGAAGGGCTAGAATTTGAATTTATAGAAACAGATTTAGGAGATGCTCACCCAAATACTGTTAAGTTTGTTATGGAAACTAGGAAAGGAAATCATTGTGAAGTTGTAGGCTCTTCTATTGGTGGAGGAAGTATACAGATAACAGAAGTAAATGGTAATAAGGTGGAGTTTACTGGAGATTACCCAACATTAATAATATCTCATCAAGATGTACCTGGAGCAGTTTCTAATGTTACCTCAATACTTTATAAAGAACACATAAATATTGCTTTTATGAAGGTTTTTAGAAAGCAAAGAGGTAAGGGAGCTACAATGGTATTCGAAGTAGATAATAGATTAAACGATGATGTAATAGATGAAATTAAAGGGATAGATTCTATAAGTAGAGTTATTAGAATAAATCCAGTTAAGGAGGAGGAATAATGGAGATTGCAAGAAGTGGAGAAGAACTTTTAAGAATTTGTCAAGAGGAGAACATATCCCTTAGTGAATATGCCATAAGATATGAAATGGAAGATAAGGGAATATCAAGAGAAGAACTTTTTGAAAAGATGAGAAAAAATCTTCATGTTATGATAACATCTGCTAATGAGGGAATGGAAAAGGAAGTTTATTCAGTTAGTGGTCTTATAGGTGGAGATGCATATAAATTAAAAAAGTATCTTGAAAAAGGAGAGACATTAACAGGGGAGACTATGGTATTAGCCATGGCTATGGCATTATCTTCGTCAGAAGTAAATGCAGCTATGGGAAAAATAGTAGCGTGTCCTACTGCAGGCTCTTGTGGAATATTACCAGCAGTTATCTTAGCAGCAGGAAAAAGATTAAATAAAACAGAAGATGAAATGATAGAAGGATTATTTGCATCAGCAGCTGTTGGAATGATAATAGGTATGAATGCAACACTAGCTGGAGCAGAAGGTGGATGTCAAGCGGAATGTGGCTCAGCTTCAGCAATGGGAGCAGCGGCTGTAGTAGAAATGATGGGTGGTACTCCTAAGATGAGTTTAGATGCAGGTGCAATAGTACTAAAAAACGTACTTGGATTAGTATGTGACCCAGTTGCTGGATTAGTTGAAATACCATGTGCAAAAAGAAATTCTTCAGGCGCTATTAGTGCCTTATGTACAGCTGATTTAGTTATGGCAGGTGTAGAATCGAAAATACCTTTTGATGATGCAGTTTCTGCAATGTATAAGGTAGGTAAATCTCTTCCAGCATCATTAAGAGAAACTGCTTTAGGTGGAGTTGCTATAACTAAAGCAGGATTAATGTTAAAAAAGAAAGTTTACGGAGAAGAGTAAAACTGGTAAGATAAAAGTAAAAATTACATAAATTTACTAGGGGAGCTAGTACTTTGGCTGAGAATGGAAAGAAAATTCCTAAACCCTTGAACCTGATATGGTTAGAACCATCGTAGGGAAGTGATAAATTAAAAATATAAAAGTTTATTTGCGTAGCCCTATTAGGCTACGCTTTTTTAATGAATTGGAGGTAAATATGGAGAAAAAGGGATTATCAAAAAAATTAGCATTAAGTGGTGTACTTATAGCAATAGCAACTATATTTGGCACATTTTCAATTCCTATATTTGGAGCAAGAATGTCCCCAGTACAACATTTTATAAATGTAGTTACAGCTGTTACATTAGGTCCAGGATACGCTGTGGGAAATGCATTTATAGCTTCTACACTTAGAAATATTTTAGGTACAGGAAGCCTTTTAGCTTTTCCAGGAAGTATGATAGGAGCATTTTTATCAGGAGTTTTATATAAAAAGTTTAAAAATATAGAAGCAGGATTATTAGGAGAAATAATTGGGACAGGCTTTATAGGGGCTTTAGTTGCATATCCCATTTCAACTTTAATCTTAGGTAAAGAAGTTGCACTATTTGCTTATGTTATACCATTTTGTATTAGCTGTATAGGTGGAGGAATAATAGCTTATACATTTTTAAAGATATCAACAGTTAGAAAGGTTTTGTTCTCTTTTTTTATTGATTAAAATATTGTAAAATGGACAATAGTAAAGAAATATAGAAAGGGGTGAGTATTTGAATATCAAAGATACAGCTTTATATGCATTAAAAAAATTTTATGGATATAATAGCTTTAGACCAGGGCAAATGAACATAATTTTTAATATTCTATCTAAGAAGGATGTTTTTTGTATAATGCCAACAGGTGCTGGTAAGTCAATTTGTTATCAAATACCAGCCTTAATAATGAATGGTGTTACCTTAGTAATATCTCCTTTAATATCCTTAATGAAGGATCAAGTAGACTCCCTTAAGGAGAATGGTATTAGTGCTACATATATAAATAGCACTCAAAGTATGGAGGAAATAAAGGATATACTTAAGGATGCATCTTTAGGTTTATATAAATTAATATATATTGCACCAGAGAGATTAGAGTCTAAAGTTTTTGTTCAAATGATAAGAAATTTGCATATTTCACAGGTGGCAGTAGATGAAGCGCACTGTGTTTCAGAATGGGGACATGATTTTAGAGTTAGTTATAGATATATAAAACCTTTTGTAGATTTATTACCTAATAGGCCAGTTATATCTGCATTTACAGGTACTGCTACAGATGAAGTTAAAGAGGATTCTATGAATCTTTTAGGACTAAGAAATCCAATAAAATATGTAGGAGATATAAATAGAGAAAATCTTTCTATTAATATTTTCAAAGAAGAGGATAAGTTAGAAGGAATTAAGGATATTATAAGAGAGCATGAATATGAATCTGGAATAATATACTGTTTGTCTAGAAAAGAAGTGGAAAATTTATATACTTATTTAAGGGAGTATGGGTATAATGTATCAATGTATCATGGAGGGTTAGAAGATTATGATAAGGAAAAAGCTCAAGATGATTTTTTATTTGAAAGAACAAATATTATGGTAGCTACTAATGCATTTGGTATGGGAATAGATAAATCAAATGTAAGATACATAGTTCATTGTACAATTCCTAAAAATCTTGAATCTTATTATCAAGAAATTGGTAGAGGTGGAAGAGATGGTGAACCTTGTAAGTGTTATCTTTTTTATAATAGAGATGATATACGAAGAGTAGAGTTTATATTAAATAAAAGTAGTGGGTTTAAACGTAAAGAAATTGCCTTAAGAAAACTTCAGTCTATGATAGACTTTTGTGAAGAAGATGGTTGTTATAGAGCATTTTTATTAAAGTATTTTAATAAGGAATGGTCTAGAAATTATTGTGGAAATTGTAGTAATTGCCTGGGAAATGATGAAGTAAGGGACTTTACTAGGGAAGGACAAATTATTTTGTCAACTGTATATAGAACCCGTGAAAGTTACGGTATATCAGTATTAATTGATATTTTAAGAGGTATAAAAGGACCTAAAATAATAGAGAAAAACTTAGACAAAATAACAACTTTTTCGTTAATGAAGGACTATAGTTCATCATTTATAAAAGCTATAATTAATGAAATGCTTACACAGGGATATGTTAGCTTAAAGGAAGGAACATATTCTATGTTAAAGTTAAATAATAAATCTATGGATATACTTTTAGGTAAAGCAGACATGTACTTATTAGTAAAAGAAGATGAAAAGCCTATAGATGAAGAATTATTCCATAAATTAAAGCTTTGGAGAAAAAGTAAGGCTATTAAAGAAAATATTAAACCATACATTATTTTTTCAGACTCATCACTTATATCAATTGTAAATCGATTACCAAAGAGTATTGAAGAATTACTCCAAGTTAGAGGTGTTGGTGAGAAGAAAGCAGAGAAGTATGGAGATGAAATTCTGAAATTACTATCTAATGAATAAATAGGAGAGAAGTTGGTAAACAACTTCTCTTTTTGATTACATCTAGTAGGAGTGGGGGGATATTTGTTTTGATGTGACTTGGAACTTGCCACGGAACAAACAAAATAAATATCCTCCCTACCTTTTTTTTTGTTATATTATTTAAGTGAATTTTCGTATTGTTGAACCATTCTCTTAACCATTTCTCCACCGACACTTCCATTTTGTTTAGAAGTTAGGTTACCCTTGTCAGTATTTTCATAGTCTTGTAATCCAAAACTTGAAGCTACTTCATTTCTAAAAGTATTTAATCCTTTTTTAGCTTCTGGAACTAAATTTCTATTACCGCTATTGTTTGAAGACATACCTGTCTACCTCCTTATATTTAAAAAAATTGTACAAATATTGTACAATCTTATGTTGTCCATGTAGCGAAAGAATAAACCATGAATATATATCCTTTTACGGTTTTAGTATACTAATTTACATATTTACTCAAGTAGAGGTGTTTAATGTAAGTGTATAAAGGTAAATTAGTTTTCATTTAGAAATAAATTATTTGTGAAAAAAGTTATATTAATAGTCTGATTATTCATTAAAAATTCTTTGATAGGAATACTCTATAACTTTTGGTGAATATATTTTAAGTAAAAGGAGGGAGTGCATATGAACTTCAAAGAATTTATAGAAAGCGATAGAGAGGCTAGAAACAAGCAGAAATTTGAAGGGAATTTTTTGGATTATCTTGAAATTGTAAAGTCAAATCCTGATATTGCTAAACTAGCACATAAAAGAATGTATGACATTATAGTAGGCAAAGGGGTTGAATTACTAAAAGCTGAAGAGAATCCCAGGGTTAAAAAGATATATGGTAATGAAACTATAAGAAAATATGATTTTTTTAAGAATGATTTTTATGGAATAGACAAGGTTATTATGAAACTTGTTAATTACTTCAATTCTGCATCTATGAAGGGAGAAGAATCTAGGCAAGTTCTTTATTTAGTTGGGCCTGTTGGAGCTGGAAAATCATCTTTAGTTGAAAGCTTAAAGAAGGCATTGGAAGAAGCTGATCCCATATATGCTCTTAAGGGTTGTCCGATGCATGAAGAACCACTACATTTAATTCCTAAACATTTAAGACCAAAATTTGAAGAACTATTAGGAGTACAAATAGAAGGAGATTTATGTCCTGTATGTAGATATAGGTTAATGCATGATTACAATGGAAAGTATGAAGAGTTTCCTGTGGAAACAAAGACTTTCTCAATAAGATCAAGAAAGGGTATTGGAGTAGTACCACCAGTAGATCCTAACAATCAGGATACATCTATATTAACAGGTTCAATAGATATTTCTAAAATGGACATGTATCCTGAGGATGATCCAAGAATTTTTTCTTTAAATGGGGCCTTTAATGTTGGTAATAGAGGTCTTGTTGAATTTATAGAGGTATTTAAAAATGATGTTGAATATCTTCATACAATAATTACTGCTACTCAAGAAAAATCTGTGCCATCTCCAGGAAAAGGATCAATGATTTATTTTGATGGACTTATAATTGCCCATTCAAATGAAGCAGAATGGAATAAATTTAAATCAGACCATACCAATGAAGCTATATTAGATAGAATAGTAAAAATAGAGGTTCCATATTGCTTAGAGTTAGACGAGGAAATGAAGATTTATCAAAAGATAATTAAAAAGAGTAATTTTAAAGCACATATAGCTCCACATACAATCGAGGTTGCTGCTATGTTTGCAATTCTTTCGAGACTTTCTCCATCAACTAAAGTTGATCCTATGACAAAGTTAAAAATCTATAATGGCGAAGAAATTGTAGAAAAGGGAACAACTAAGAGAATAGATATTATGGAGCTTAGAGAAGAATCAGGAACTTATGAGGGAATGAAGGGCATATCAACTAGATTTATTATAAAAGCAATAGATAATGCATTATCAAGCTCAGAATGTGACTGCATCAATCCATTAAGTATAATGGAAAGTATAATAAAATCAATTAAGGAAATGGATATTGGAGCTGATGATAAGAAGAAATATCTAGGATTTATACAAGACACTATTAGGAAAGAATATAACAAGATGTTAGAGAAGGAAATTACAAAGGCCTTTATTCATTCATTTAGAGAACAAGCTGAAAGTCTTTTTAATAATTATATAGATAATGCAGAAGCTTTTGTTAACAAGAGCAAAATAAAAGATACTTCTACTGGTGAAGAATTAAATCCAGATGAAGAGTTTATGAGAAATATTGAGGAGCAAATAGGGGTTTCAGAATCTTCTAGTAAGGGATTTAGAGCAGATGTAACCTCATATATGTTCTATTTAGTAAGAAGTGGGGCAAAGATAGATTACACATCCTATGAACCATTAAAAGAGGCTATAGAAAAGAAACTTATAGCATCAGTAAAGGACCTTTCAAGAATAATAACTAAATCTAGGGTAAGAGATAAAGAACAAGCAGAAAAGTACAATGCAATGGTAGAGGAAATGAAGAATAATGGATATTGTATGCATTGTTGTGATGTTATCTTAAAGTATGCTGCAAATAATTTGTGGAAGGATTGAAACTAGATGGCAATCTTTAGAGATAATAGTGAGAATGCAGTAGAACACGATAGGTCCATAGAAGATAGAAGAAGACATAGGCAGCTAGTAGAAAAGTCTATAAAAGAAAACTTAGGAGATATTTTATCAGAAGAAAGTATTATAGGGGAAGGTAAGAATAAAAAGTTTAAGATTCCAATTAGAGGAATAAAAGAATATCAATTTGTTTACGGAAAGAACTCAAAGGGGGTAGCCTCTGGTACGGGAGAAGAAAAAAGGGGCGATAAAATAGGTAGTGGAAAACCACAAGGAGCAAATGGAAAAGGTGGAGCAGGTAATAGAGAAGGAGAAGACATATATGAAACGGAAATAACATTAGAGGAACTTCTAGATTATATTACTGAAGACCTAGATTTGCCAAATTTAGATAAGAAAAAGTATTCTGAGATTGTTACTGAAAGTTCAGGTAAAAAGAAGGGGTATCAGAGATATGGAATCAATCCGCGTTTAGCAAAAAAGAGGACTGTTATGTCTAAAATTGCTAGAAAGCAGGGGAAAAAGAGAGCATTAGCAGAAGAGGGGATAGAAACAGATATAGAGAGATTCCCCTTTAGAGAAGAGGATTTAAGGTATTACAGAGTAAAGAAAAAGCCTAAAAGAGAAAGTAACGCAGTTATGATATTTATCATGGATGTATCAGGATCTATGGATAGTACTAAAAAATATTTGGCTAGATCTTTTTTCTTTGTATTATCTAAATTCTTAAGGCGTAAGTACAATAATATTGCTTTTGAATTTATCTCTCATACAACTGTAGCAAAGAGGGTAGATGAATATGAGTTTTTCCACAAAGCAGAATCTGGTGGAACCTATATATCTAGTGGGGTAAGACTGGCTTTAGATTTAATAAAAGAAAAATATCCACCAGAGGTGTGGAACATTTACCCTGTTTATGCGTCAGATGGGGATAACTGGACAGAAGATAATGAAAGAGCAATGAAAGCAGTAAAAGAATTATGTTCAGTAAGCAATATGTTTGGATATGCAGAACTATTACCTTCTACCTACTCTACAACTATGTATTATAGGTTTTTAAAAGAAATAAATGAAGAAAATTTTATACCTGTAATAGTTAAAGAAAAAAAGGACTTATGGGAGGCGTTAAAGTTAATGCTTAGTAAGGAACTAAAGGAGGAGTAGGTTTGGAATATGTTTTAAAAGATTTAATGGAATGGAATGAGGCTATAGAAAGTAAGGCTAAGGAGCTTGGCTTAAATTTCTATCCTCAAGAATTTGAAATTATAGGGTTTAATGAAATGTTAGGATATGAGGCATACGTAGGTATGCCTTCTAGGTACCCTCATTGGAGTTTTGGTAAGTCTTATGAAAAGAATAAAACACTATATTCCTTTGATTTAACGGGTTTACCATATGAGATGGTAATTAACTCTAATCCCTGCTTAGCATACTTAATGAGAGAAAATACTCTTCCCTTACAAATACTAACTATGGCACATGTATATGGTCATAATGACTTTTTTAAAAATAATAGACTTTTTAAAGAGGGAACTAGAGCTAAATTAGCATTAGAGATGTTTAAGCTTGATGGAGAAATTATTAGAGAATATATTAATGCTCCAGGAATAGGGTATGAAAAAGTAGAAAGAATTTTAGATGCTGCTCATGCAATAAGATATAACATAGGTAGAGTAATTGGAAGAAAAGAAATGACAGATGAGGAAATACGAAAGAATAGAATAGAGGATTATAAAAAGGCTATTGAAAATAAAAGTATACTTGATATGGATATGGTAATAGAAGAACCTATTTTAGATAAGATTCCTTTAGAGCCTTATGATGATGTTGTAGGGTTTATTATTAAATATGGAAAATTAGAAGAATGGGAAAGGGATATTGTTAGAATAGTCAAAAGAGAAACTGAATATTTTATGCCACAAATAGAAACTAAGACTATGAATGAAGGTTGGGCAAGCTATTGGCATTATAATATTTTAAAAAGTTTAGATTTACCTGAGGGCTTACACTTTGAGTTTTTGAAAAGGCATAATGATGTGGTTGCTCCTATGTTAGGAGGATTAAATCCATACTATGTAGGCTTTAAAATGTTTGAAGATATAGAAAAAAGGTATGGAAGAGATAAGATATTTGAAGTTAGATCCATGGAAAGAGACGCTTCATTTATAAGAAGATATCTAACACAAGAATTATGTGAGGAGTTAAACCTGTTCCAATATGGTAAAAAAAGTTTTGATTATGTTATAGAAGAAGTATCAGATGAAGATGGTTGGAAAGAAATTAGGGATAACTTAGCCTTTACAGCTGGATTAGGATCAATCCCGTATATAAGAGTGATAGATTTAAATACAAGAGACCTTACCTTAACCTTAGAACATGTATATGATGGAAGAGAGCTAGAGGCAACTTATGCAAAAGAAACATTAAAGTATGTTCAACAGCTATGGGGATATAAGGTTAGATTGTTGACTAAAAATAAAGACAATAAGGAATTCTATATTAATTGTGATGTGGATAAAAAGATAACAGTAACAGAGAGTAACAAATAGATAGAGATATGAATAATTTATAGATGAGTAATAAATACTTAGGAGAATAAAATGAATCTTAAAGGTAGTGAAACAGAAAAAAACCTTTATAAAACATTTGCAGGAGAATCAAGAGCAAATACAAAATACTCACTGTATGCTGAACAGGCAAGAAAAGAAGGATATAGATGGGTAGCAGAGATATTTGAAGAAACTGCAGGAAATGAAAAAGCTCATGCTAGAGAAGTGTTAAAAAAGTATCTTTGTAAAATAAATAATACAGAAGCTAACCTAAGGGATGCTGCAAAAGGTGAAGCACAAGAAGCAAATAGAACTTATAAAGATTTTGAAAATGTAGCTAGAAAAGAAGGCTTTTATGATATCGCAGATTTTTATAAAGAGCTTCAAGAGGTGGAAGAAGCCCATGAAGAAAGATTTATAAAGTTAGCAGATAAGATAAAAGAGGACGAGATGTTTAAGAGTATAGGTCCTTCATTATGGCAATGTATGAACTGCGGTTATATACATGAAGGAACAGAAGCACCTAAGAATTGTCCTTTATGTAATTATCCAAAGTCCTACTTCAAACCTTATTGTAAAGTTAAGTAATTCCTAGGAGGAGAATGATGTATTATAATTTACCAGATAAATATTTTTATCCAGTAGTAGAAAAAGATGATTTAGAATTTGAAGAGAACTTATTTAGGTCTATAGATGTAGAAGCAAGTGAGGAAGAAGAAAAAAGAGAAGTAATGGATTCAACTGAAGGTAATGAAGTAGTTGAAGATAAAGAAGTAAATGTAGTAAGTGAAAGAGAAGAAAATGATTCTGATATAGACATGAAAGAAGAAGAGGTTATAGAAGAACCTGTAGGAGAAATGAGGGGAGAAGAAGAAACTGAAGATAGTACTGAGGAGAGTATTGTAGAAGAGGCAGATGAAGAATACTCTTCAAGTGAACAAGAAGAAACAAGAAGTGAAGACATAATTGAAGATGTAGAAATAATAGAAGATGATGAAGCAGAAGTAATAGAAATTTCTGAAGAAGAAGAAGAAAAAGTTGTAGAAAGTTAATAGTTAAATTTAGAGAGGTGTTTCAAATATATAAATTTGAGGCACCTTTTTATATATACATTAAAATGAATTCATAGAATATATTTTAATATATAAATGATTAGGAGTTAAATAATGGGATATGATAATTTAATAAGAAGTCACTATGAAGATTTAAATAATATGAGTACTATGTTAAGAAATTATATAGAAATATATAGGCTACTAATAAGTAGTACAGTAGATTTGCATGCTACATCAGTAATAAAAAAGAGTGAAATAAAGCATGCTTTAGAAAGAATAGATGATGTTGGGGAGCTTATAGATGATTTATTAAAGACAATAAAAAAATGTGAAGGTTCTTATGTAAAATATTGCTCACTAAAAAATGAAGTTATAGTTGCTAATACACAAAAAGAGAGTATATTAACAGAAATACATGATGATATAGACTACCACAATTAGACGTAAATAAAGAATTCTGTAGAACAGAATTCTTTATTTAATATTAATTAAAAATTTTAAATTAAATCTTTTTAAGATGTATTTTGCTAACCATTAAGTAAGCACCTAAAATCATAAAAATAATAGCTAAAAATACTGGTGCGTTTGCATAGTTTGCAATTAAAGCGAATGCAGCAAGGAAGCAACCTGTAATTGTTATAGGAACACCTGTAAAAACACCATCAAATGAAGATGTATTATATCTTGCTAATCTATATGCGCCACAGATTGGGAAAGCAACTAAAAGTATTATTCCTAAAATTCCCTTTGGCCCAAAAGTATTTAAATTAAATAATATATATATTAATACAGATGGAGCTACACCAAAAGATACTAAATCAGCTAATGAATCTAGTTCTTTTCCTAGGTCGCTTGATACTTGTAGAAATCTAGCAACTCTTCCATCGTACCTATCAACTAAACCTGCTATAAGTATGAAAATACTTGCTAAAACATATTGTTTTTCAAAAGTTGAAAGTAGTGAAAATACACCACATGACAAGTTAATGAAAGTAAATATGTTAGGAATACAGCTTTTTCTCATATAATCACTCCTAAAATTACTTTTGTTTACAATGAATAATTATATCATATAAATTAATATAATATAAGAGAAAATATACATTTAAGATAATCTTAATGTAGTTATAGTAATCTTAAATTTTTATTAACTTAAAGAGGAGTTTCTCGACAATATTTGGTATTGGTGATATAATCCTCTGTAGTATTATTAGAGCGGAGGTATATTATGAAAAAGGTTAGGTTCATATATAACCCATACTCAGGTGAAAATATTATATTACATGAATTAGATAAAGTAATGAAGTTGCATCAAGAAAAAGGATATCAAGTAGTTCCATATAGAATACAAAAAGATAGGGATATTGATGAGGCTTTTGACATTATAGATAAAGATTATAAGTATGTATTAGTTGCTGGTGGTGACGGTACAGTAGACTCAGTAGTTAATGCAATGATGAACAGAGGAATTGATTTGCCAATAGGAATACTACCAGTTGGTACGGCAAATGATTTTGGTAAGTTTATAGGTATTCCTTCAGATGTTGCAAAGGCATGTAAGCAAATACTTCAATCTGAGCCTAAAGCGGTTGATATAGGAAAAATAAATGATAAGTACTTTATAAATGTAGCGAGCTCAGGATTATTTACAGATGTATCTCAAAAAACTGACTTGAACTTAAAAAATACAATAGGGAAACTTGCCTATTATCTTAAGGGTATAGAGGAAATTCCTAATTTTAGAAGATTAAAAGTTCACTTAAAATCTAAGGAAGTAGATTTTGATGGTGAAATGTATTTAATACTTGTTTTTAATGGACAGACAGCAGGAAACTTTAAGTTAGCAACTAGAGCTGATGTTAATGATGGATATCTTGATGTTATTATGATAAAGGCAGTACCAATAATAGAGATATTACCTTTATTTATAAAGATACTTAAGGGAGAGCATTTAGATTCAGATAAAGTAATATATTTTAAAACTGATGATATCTTAATAGAGTCAGAGGAAGATATTGTTGTTGATATCGATGGAGAAAAGGGACCGGATTTTCCACTAAGAATTAGATGTATAAAAGGTGGAATGAAAGTTTTAGGAATAAAATAGTATATTTTTTAATAATTATAAGTAACAGTAGAGTAAGTTAGGAGTGTTCGGAGTGAATTTAGCCTATTATATTTTCTTGTTACTTATAATTTTTTTGCTTATTTTCTTGATGAAAAAGAATTTGAAGGTTTCTCCCAAGAAGATAAAAGCATATATGATGGTGGTAATGAGTCTTTTTGTCTTAAGATACATAGGATTATTTTTGTTATGCATAATGAAAGATGGTAGATTTGTATATATGTTAAAGTCATTGCTATTTTTAAATCATCTTGCAATACCATTAATGATTTTAGCTTTAGCATATGTATATTTAAGATGGGATAAGTTGAGTTTTAACATCAACTACATTATTGCATTAGTATTAGTTATTTTATATGGGGCAACAATGTTTACTATGAAGGGGAAGGTTGTCTTTAATCCCATTTATGGATATGTAATAAAGATATATAACGAAACAGCATTATTTTTAGGTTCATTAGTGATTATTGGGAGTCTTTTAATTTATTGTGTATATTTTTTAGATAAACCCCATAACAATAAAAAAGGTATGATATATTTAATAATTGCATCATTAGTGGTGATATTAGAGAATGTATTGTATTTAGGAGGATTAAGATTATTTCCATATCCCATTTTTGGTGATGGAATATTTCTTATGATAATGGGATTTGCAATAAATACATTTAAAAAGTGATAAATAATGAATAATTTCGGTTAAAACTTTGCTTTTGCAAAGTTTTTTATTTTTATAGAATTAAAGAGAAATTGCAAAGCAATTTCTCTTCCTTATTAATTATTTATTACCTATTTCTTTTCTTTCTAGAAGATTTACTATGATTTGATTTTCTTTTAGGAGCATCTTCATTACTTCTAGTATTATTTTGTGTTTTTTTAGAAGTGTTAGATTTTACTTTTTTTCCACTATTATTTCTTGGTGGATTTGCAGGTATTAAGCAATCTTTTCCACTACCAATTAAATCTTCTCTACCAGCTTTAATTAAAGCTTTTTTAACTATTTCATAGTTCTTAGGAACTCCAAATTGAATTAGAGCTCTTTGCATATTTTTTTCTTCTTGAGTTTTTGGAGTATATACCTTTTCTCCTGTTAATGGATTATATCCAATATAGTATATTGTTGTAGATAAGCTACCTGGTGTAGGGTAGAAATCTTGAACTTGCTCAGGTGTATATCCCATGCTTTTAACATATTGAGCTAACTCAATTGCAGCATTTAAATCTGATCCAGGGTGAGAAGACATTAAGTAAGGAACTAAATATTGCTTCTTACCTAGCTTCTTATTTATATCAAAGTATTTATTAACAAATCTATCATATACTTCTCTTGTTGGTTTACCCATTTGAGCTAAAACTCTAGGAGTAACATGCTCAGGAGCAACCTTCAATTGTCCGCTTATATGATGTTCACATAATTCCTTGAAGAATGTATCGTCTTTATCATGAATCATGTAATCATATCTTAAACCTGAACGAACAAATACTTTTTTAATTCCTTTTATAGATCTAACTCTTCTTAAAACAGATAAGTATTCTTTGTGGTCTATAATAAGATTTTTACATGGTTTTGGGAACATACACTGTTTATGTTTGCAAGCACCATGCTCTTTTTGAACATTACAAGCTCTGTGTCTAAAGTCAGCTGTTGGTCCACCAACATCATGAATATATCCCTTAAAGTCAGGTAAAGTTGTAAGAAGTTTTGCTTCATCAACAATTGAATCCCCGTCCCTAGTTTGGATTATTCTACCTTGGTGGAAAGTTAAAGCACAGAATGAACATGAACCATAACATCCTCTATGACTTGTGATAGAAAACTTAACTTCTTGTATAGCTGGGATTCCCCCTAGTTTTTCATAAGAAGGGTGATAGGTTCTCATAAAAGGTAAATCATATGTAAAGTTCATTTCCTCATTAGTTAAAGGAACTTGAGGTGGATTTTGAACTAAATATCTATCACCATGTTTTTGTATTATTCCTTTTCCTCTAATAGGGTCTTGTTCATAGTATTCAACTTTAAAGGCATCACCATAAGCAGTTGTATCTGAAGATACTTCCTCAAAAGAAGGAACAGTTATATATTTATCTAATCCTGATATATCCTTTGTTAAATAACAAGTCCCTCTAATTCCTGTTAAACTATTTGCACTAGCACCATATTTAAACATTTCAGCTATTTGAACAATAGTTTTTTCACCCATACCATATATTAAAAGGTCTGCTTTAGAATCAACTAAAATACTTCTTCTAACTTTATTGTCCCAGTAGTCATAATGAGCAAATCTTCTTAAGCTTGCCTCTATACCTCCAATAACTATTGGTACATCTTTATAGGCTTCTCTTACTCTATTACAATAAACTATTACAGCTCTATCTGGTCTGTATCCACTTTTACCACCAGGAGAGTAAAAATCGTCATGTCTTTTCTTCTTAGCAGCTGTATAATGGTTAACCATAGAATCTATATTTCCAGAGTTAACAAGGAAGGCATACTTAGGCTTACCAAGTTTTTTAAAGTCGTCTGCATTGTTCCAATTTGGTTGAGCAATAACACCAACTTTAAATCCTTGTGACTCTAAAGTACGTCCAATAATTGCTGTACCAAAAGATGGATGGTCTACATAAGCATCTCCTGTAACTATAATAAAGTCTAATTGTTCTATATTTCTTTTTAATAAATCTTCTTTACAAATAGGTAAAAAATCTTTAGCTAATTTCATCTTAAAAACTCCAATTCAGATAAATTATTCCAAGAGGTTTCCACTAATTCTTGTCTACTTATATTAACATAGACATTTTTCATTTACAAATGGGAAAAAGTTGTTTACTTTTAGAGGGCATATAATATAATAAATATTGAAGGATAAGTGCTGACAACTATTGTCAGCTATTTTTGAGTATAACTATATTTGGAATTTTTAAACATAAAAGGTGGTGTAAATAATGGAGGGTGGGCCTCAGCATAGGTCATTGCCAAAACTGAATAAGAGTAAAACTAGAGGAAGCTCTACATTATTTATAAATTTATAATGTTCTTCCTCTAGATAATAAGGAGGAAGCGTTATGAAAAGACTATCAGTTTTTCTATATTCACAGATACTAGGAAAAAATATCTATGATGAATTTAATGATGTTTTAGGTTCCCTAAAAGATATTTATGTAACTACTGATGAGGGATATCCAAGAGTAATCGGATATAAGGTGAAAAAAGATGGTTCCACATTTAACTATGAGTTTAAGAGCATAGGTGTCTACGATGATAATGGAAGAATTGTTATCAAGACAGTAGGTAGTAGAGAAATATTAGCTAGAACTTATACTTATTTATTATCTAGGAATTTATTAGATAAGAATATAGTAGATATTAATGGTAAACAGGTTGTTAGAGTTAATGATATGAGAATGGCTGAAATTGCTGGAGAGTATAGAGTTGTAGCTGTAGAAACAGGACCGTTAGCTAAATTCAGAAGAATGGGCATGAGTGGTGTTGGTAAGGTGTTATATAAGTTCCTAAAGAAAGATTATGAAGATAAAATATTAATGTGGGATGATGTTGAGTCTATAGAGATGGTTAATAATAATTTGCAGTTATCAAAGTCTTATAAGAAATTAACAGCCTTACATCCAGCTGATTTAGCTGATATATTAGAAGATCTAGACGAAAGTTCAAGAAGAGCATTATTTGAATCCTTAGATGAAGATTTAGCTGCTGAAACTTTCGAAGAAATTGAAGACGAATATAAAGGAAGCATAATTAAGGATTTATCAGAAGTAAAAACGGCTGAATTACTAGAAAATATGGGTAATGATGAAATAGCCGATTTATTAGATGAACTAGACGAAGAAGAAAAAGAAAAAGTTTTAGTAAACTTGGAGCATGAGGATGCAGAAGAAGTACAAGAACTTTTAAAATATGAAGATGAAACAGTGGGTAGTATAATGACAAAAGAATTTATTTCTTTTGGATTAAATGTTACTGTAGAAGAAACAGTTGAAATACTTAAGGAAATGCAACCTGATGAAGAAGTTATGTATTATATTTATGTAACTGATGAAGAGGATAAAATTAAAGGATTAGTAATATTAAGAGATCTATTATTAAGCGATGGTAAGAAAAAGCTTTCAGAACTTATGGAAGAAAATATTACCACAGTTAAGCATACCGAATCTATAGAAGAAGTAATAGATAAGGCGGCTAAGTACGATTTATTATCAACAGCTGTTGTAGATGAAGATAATAGGTTAATTGGTATAGTATTAATTCACGATATAATAGATGAAGAATTCTATCCATTATGGAAAAAGAAGAACAAATCAACTAAGTAATGAATAAGTTTAGAAGAGAAATTGTTTTGCAATTTCTCTTTTTATTGTATAAAGAAAAAAATAAAAAACTGTTGACAATTTTAGGATAAAGCATATAATAAGATTATAAAGCATAGCAAAATACTCTGAATTAAAAACAGTGAAGAAGGAAAGTAGCTTTTATGAGGTTTACAGAGAGAAAAGGTAGTTGAGAACTTTTCATCCATATTAATTGTGAAGTGCCCTTTGGAGTTGAGGTCTGAAATAGTAGTAAGATTATCCGGGTTCACCCGTTATAGTGATACGGTATGTGCACGTACCTGATAAAAGAGTGGGATTTTTATAATCCAATTAGAGTGGAACCGCGAATTTTACTTCGTCTCTATAATTAATAGAGTCGGGGTTTTTTTATTTATAAAAAATTAGGATGAAAGTTTTAGCTAAACATTCCGGGATAGCTTTCACCCTAGGCAAAATAAAGTTATTAATACAATAAATTTTGGGAGGTTTTTAAACATGATTTATAATGGAATATTAGAATTAGTAGGAAAAACACCAGTGCTTAAGGTGAATAGTTTAGTGGATGAAAATAGTGCAGAGGTATATGTAAAGCTAGAAAAATTTAATCCAGGTGGTAGCGTTAAGGATAGAGCTGCTTTAGGAATGATTGAAAAAGCTGAAAAAGAAGGACTATTAAAACCAGGAGTAACAATAGTTGAACCAACAAGTGGGAATACTGGAATAGGTTTAGCTATGATAGGAAAATTAAAGGGATATAAGGTTATAATAATTATGCCTGAAACAATGAGCAAAGAAAGAAGAGATTTAATCAAGGCATATGGAGCAGAGCTTGTATTAACAGAAGGTAGCAAGGGAATGAAGGGTGCTATAGAAAAGGCCCTAGAATATGAAAAACAAGGTGGATACTTTATTCCGCAACAATTCGAAAATATAGCAAATCCAGAAAAGCACTATGCTACAACAGCAGAAGAAATATTTGAAGATATAAATGATTTAGATTACTTTATTTCAGGAGTTGGAACAGGTGGAACTGTAACAGGTGTTGGAAAAAACTTAAAGGAAAAAATAAGTGGAGTAAAGGTAGTTGCAGTTGAACCATCTAAATCTCCAGTTTTAAGTGGAGGAAATCCAGGACCACATAAGATACAAGGTATAGGGGCAGGATTTATTCCAGGAAACTATGATAGTTCAATTATAGATGAAGTAGTACAAGTGACAGATGAAGATGCATTTAAAACTGCAAAGGAATTTGCTGCACAAGAAGGTGTATTAATAGGAATATCATCAGGAGCAGCAGTGTTTGCAGCATTAGAGTTAGCTAAGAAGGTAGGAAAGGGCAAGAAGATTCTTGCTATTGCTCCAGATGGAGGAGAAAAATATATATCAATGGGTTTATATGACTAGAAAATAGAAGCAAAGGAGTTGTGGCAATGTTCAAAACTTTAAATTATAACTTAGGCAGAATTGTAGAAAATGATCCAGCAGCAAGAAGCAAATTAGAAGTATTATTATTGTATCCATGTATTCATGTAGAGATTGCTCATAGATTATCACATTTTTTATATAAGCATAAATGGTTTTTCTTAGCTAGATTAATATCGCAAATAGCTAGATTCTTTACTGGAATAGAGATTCATCCAGGTGCTACAATAGGAAAGGGATTATGCATAGATCACGGAATGGGTGTTGTTATTGGAGAAACAGCAGAGATTGGTGACGATGTTTTAATCTATCATGGTGTAACACTTGGAGGAACAGGAAAAGATAAAGGAAAAAGGCATCCTACCATAGGTAATGGAGTGGTAATAGGAGCAGGGGCTAAAGTATTAGGACCTATAAAAGTTGGAGATAATGCAAAGATAGGAGCTAATGCTGTAGTTGTTAAAGATGTTCCAGAAGGAGCAACAGCAGTAGGGATTCCGGCAAAAAATATTATTAGAACTAGTGCTACTATTATTGAAATAAGTGATTTTAGGGGAGCAAAGAAAAAAATATTTAATGATATGGTGATATAAAAAATGAGTTTAAAGGAAGAAGTTTTGTCATACTGCAACAGTTTAGGATTAACCAACATTGGTTTTATAAAGTGCAGAGAATTTAATGAGCTTGAAGATTTCTATGAAAATAGAAAAAAATTAAATGTACAAAATGAGTTTGAAGAGGAAGATATTCAAAAAAGAATAAATCCAAATCATTATATGGAAGAGGGAAAGACTATAATTTCTATAGCTTTCCCTTATCTTCATGACCAAGAACATTTTGATAATGGATTTTCATTATATACTAGAGGTAATGATTATCACAGGGTATTAAAGGACTACCTAGATAAAATATGTGAATTTATAATATTAAGGGGCGGAAAGGCTATATCCTTTGTAGATAGCAATACCTTACCTGAAAGATATATAGCTTATTTAGCTGGTGTAGGTTTTATAGGAAAGAACAATATGTTAATTACTAAAGAATATGGTTCTTATGTATTTTTGGGAGAGATAATTACAGATTTAGAGATGTATGATGATGATAATGGTAACTTTGAAGAACTTATGAAATATAAAGAATGTGGAGAATGTGCTATTTGTTTTGGAGAGTGTCCTACAAAGTCAATCAATCCTAATAAAAAAAATTCTAATATATGTTTATCTTATATTACTCAAAAAAAGGATCTAGAAGAGTGGGAAATTAAGGCCTTGAAGGGAAGAACTTTTGGGTGCGATAGTTGCCAACTAAGATGTCCATATAATAAAGAAATCAAATTTTCTCAGATAGAAGGGTTTAAACCACTAGAATTTATGGAGAAAGATTACAGTGATAATATAGTTAATATGGGAAATGGAGAATTTAAATCTACATTAAAGAATACATCTTGTGGGTGGAGAGGTAAGAATGTACTAAAAAGAAATGTTCTAATTAGGATGAAAATGTATAGTGGAAAAGATATTAGTGCAATAAAAACTGATTCTCCATATATACAAGAATATATTAATAGAATAAAAAAATATTAAATAAAGAGTATAATTTAAGCCTTAGTATTAGATGAATAAAAAAATACATCTATACTAAGGCTTTTTATAAATATTATTTCACATCCAAAGTTTTGAAACTGTCGAATTAATTCTTATAACATCCCAAAAGTCTTTTTTAGAATTTTGATTTCTTAATAACATTTCATAAATATATTCTAGAAGTTCTTCAAGAAATTCATATGTGATATAATATATTTCGGTGGATAAAAGTTACAATTTATTAGGAGGAGTTTATGTTTAATATAGGTTATATAGGTAATGGAAAGAGTACTAATAGATATCATATTCCATTCGTATTAGAAAGAGATAATATAAGAATTAAAACTATATATAGGAGAAATCCAGAACATGATACTTGGAGCAAGATTCCAGGAGTTAAATACACATCAGATATATATGAATTATTAAATGATGATGAAATTAATCTAGTAGTAGTATGCACCCATCAAGATAGTCATTATGAGTATGCAAAAATGGTTTTGGAAAACAATAAACATTGTTTAGTCGAAAAACCATTTATGAAGACATCAGAGGAAGCAAAAGAAATATTTAAATTGGCAAAAGAAAAGGGACTTATAGTTCAAACTTATCAGAATAGACGTTTTGACAGTGATTTTTTAACAGTTCAAAAAGTAATAGAGGAAGGAAAACTTGGAGAATTGTTTGAAATTGAAATGAATTTTGATTATTATCGCCAAGAGGTACCAGAACATAGTAAATATAAAGGCGCTAATAATTCTTTTCTATATGGACATGGCTGTCATACTATAGATCAAGTAATTAGTTATTTTGGAAAGCCGGATAAGATTAATTATGATGTGAGACAATTACTAGGGGAAGGAAAAATGAATGATTACTTCCAAGTGGATATGTTTTATGATAATTTAAAGGTATCTGTTAGATCAAGTTATTTTAGAATAAAGGAAAGACCTAGCTTTATAGTGTATGGAAAGAAAGGGTGCTTTATAAAACAAACTAAAGACCGTCAAGAGGAACATCTAAAGTTATTCTATATGCCAGATAACAAAGACTTCGGAGTTGATACATTAATGCATTATGGGGATATAACTTATATTGATGATAATGGTGAGATTCATGAGGAAAAGGTTAAATCTGTTCGTGGTGATTATGGTAGAGTATATGACGATTTATATGAAGCTATAGTAAATAGAGCTCCTAAAAAGATTAAAGATGAAGAAACCTTATTGTTGATGGAAATATTAGAAAAAGGTATAAAGGATTTAAAGTAGTACAGAAGGTAGGTGTAAGTTAAGTATGTTATCACCATTTACAGTTAAAGTGTTGAAAATATTACCAGAAGGGTTAGTTGTTACAGTAGCAAAGAAAATAACTAATAATTATTTAAAAAAGTTTGCAAGATTACATATAGAGGGATTTGAAGAGCTAGAACAATATGAGGGACCATTTATATTTATTTGTAATCACTTAAGTAATTCAGATGGTATTGTTTTAAATAAGTTATTAAAGGAAAAGTATGATCCATATTTTGTTGCAGGAGTTAAATTAACAAATGACCCTATTACAAATGTAGGAACAAAAATGGTAAAAAATATACCTGTTAAACCTAATACCGCAGACAAAGAAGCAATAACAACAATGGTTAAGACAGTTAAGAGTGGAGAAAATTTATTGATTTTTCCAGAAGGAACAAGAAGTAGAACAGGTGCAATGATTGAAGGAAAAAAGGGTATATTATTATTAGCAAGAATGACTAAAGCTAAAATTGTACCTATCGGAATGAGTGGAACAGATAAGCTTCTTCCAATTGATGAAGGGGGTAATATGGGCAGCGAAACTTGGCATGAAGCAGATGTTACTGTTAAGTTTGGAAAGCCAGTAGAATTACCTAAAAGAATTAAGGAAGAAGATAAACATGAATATGATAATAAGTGCATGTATATTCTGATGAGGTCAATAGCTGAATTATTACCTGAAGAATATAGAGGAGTTTATAAATAGATGAAGAAAAAAACAAAAGAAATTTTAGAAATTTTAAAAGAAACTTATCCAGATGCAAAATGTGAGCTTAATCATGAGACTCCGTTTCAGTTATTAGTAGCAACAATTTTATCTGCTCAAACTACAGATAAAAAAGTTAATGAAGTTACAGAAACACTATTTAGAGATTATCCGGATTTAGATGCTTTTTTAACACTTTCTAATGAAGAGCTTGAAGAAAGAATAAAGCAAATAGGACTTTATAGAAGTAAGGCTAAAAATTTAATAATGATGTGCCATCAGCTTAAAGAAAAATATAATGGAGAAGTTCCTAATACTATGGAGGGAATAACATCTCTTGCTGGAGCTGGAAGAAAAACTGCAAATGTAGTTTTATCAAATGCTTTTGGTGTTCCTTCAATAGCTGTAGATACTCATGTTTTTAGAGTATCTAATCTTTTAGGATTGGCTGATTCTGATAATGTTTTAGAAGTTGAAAAACAATTACAAAAGGAATTACCAAAAAAGGAATGGTCATTAGCACATCACTTATTAATATTTCATGGTAGAAGGTGTTGTATAGCTAGAAGGCCACAATGTGAAGTGTGTCCACTAGCACATCTATGTAAATATAAGAAGCAAAAAGATAAAGAGGAGAAGAAAATAAAAAAGAAAAGATAATAAATTAAAATAATATAGAATAGAAACTGTTTAGCAGTTTCTTTTTTTGTTTAGAAAAGTTTTATGTAAGTAGTAGGTGTGGAAAATTTTCCGGAGTTAGGAATGGATTTGTGTAAAAAAGTCCATATAATAAGTATTGTAAACGTTATTTAAGATAACAAAGGAGGAATGATTAATGAATTTTATATCTAATTTTATTGAAGAAAAAATGGTTCCTGTTGTATCAAAATTTGCATCCCTTAGATACATGAGAGCATTAAAGTCAGGCTTTATGGTGATAATGCCTCTTACAATTATTGCATCAGTATTTTTATTAATTACTGATTTCCCTATTACTGGATATCCGGAGTTTATGGCAAAGATATTTGGGCCAGAGTGGGATAGTTTCCTTTCTCCAGCATATAGAGCAACCTTTGATATGATGGGTATATTATTAGCTGGTACAATAGCATACAAGCTAGCAGAAAGCGATGAAGTTGACCCATTACCAGTTATGATAATTTCAATAGTTGCATACGTAATTGTTACACCCAAATTTGTGACAGCTGAATCAGGCGAAGTCATAAATAAAGTTTTACCAATGGCTTGGCTTGGAACAAAAGGTGTTATAACAGCAATAATAATGAGTATTACGTCCACAGAGATATATAGATTTATTGTTAAAAAGAATTTAGTAATAAAGTTACCAGAGAATGTACCTCCAATGGTATATAAATCATTCTTTTCATTAGTTCCAGGCGTAATTGTAGTTGCATTTGCATTACTAGTTAATGGTATATTCCTTACAATGGGTAAATCAATGCATGAATTTATTTATGATATTTTACAAGTACCATTACAAGGATTAACAGCATCTCCTATAGCAATAACAATAGTAGCAGGTTTAAATGGATTCTTATGGTGGTTTGGTATTCATCCAACAGTTGTTAACTCAATTGTAAATCCATTATTAAATGCAAACTCAGTAGAAAATCTTGAATTATTTAAGCAAGGAGCTTTAACTTTAGAAAATGCCAACATAGGTACAATTCAAATGATTGACCAATTTGCAACTATAGGTGGAGCAGGTATGACAATAGGTCTTGTGCTAGCAATGCTTGTAGTAGCTAAATCTCAAAGAATGAAGATGTTAAGTAAATTAAGCACAGTACCAGCAGTATTTAACATAAATGAACCAATAGTATTTGGATTACCAATAATTATGAATCCGTTAATGTTAATTCCACTTACTTTAGCACCAATAGTATCTGTACTTATAGCATATGGGGCAATAGTAATAGGATTTATGAACCCGTTCAATGGAGTAGTAGCACCATGGCCAACACCACCAATATTTAGTGGTTTCTTAGTAAGTGGATGGCAAGGAGCAGTTGTTCAAGTAGTTGCAATTATAGCAGCCTTTGCAATATATTATCCATTTGTGTTAGCCTTAGACAAGCAATATAGAGCAGAAGAAGTGGCATAATAATATAAAAATGTTTTAGGAGGCGCACACATGAAACTACATAAAAGAATTTCAGTGAATGCAAAATACTTAACAAAATTAGAAAAAGAGCTTTTGCAGTTATTATTAGAGAATAAGAGTAAATTTACTTATGATACTTTTACAATTATAAATATTTCAGAGGAATTTAATATAAGTAGTACAAGTGTGCACCGACTTTCTAAAAAGTTAGGCTATAAAAGTTTTATACAATTTAAAGATGAATATTTTGAAAAAGATAAGCAAGAAGATGAAAGCATACTTATGCCGGAAGACAAGGAGTTTATAGAAAATATGCTTGATACCTATAAGCTTGTAAAACAATCTAATATAGATGAAATTGTGAGTAAGATGTTGAAATGTAAAAGAATAACTATATATGGAATGGGAATGAGCAATTACTTAGGTAAAATGTTTCAAATTAAGTTACAGCTTCTAGGCATTCCAGCAGAACAACACGATGATTCTAGGTTTATGAGATTATCAAGTAGAATATTAAAAAAAGATGAGGACTTAGTATTTGTTCTATCAAGAGGCGGAGAAACTCCAGAGTTATTAGAAGTATTAGTGGAAACTAATATGAGAGGCATAGATGTTGTATTAATAACTGAATCTAGAAATTCTACTAGTGAAAAATTATCAAAGTATGTGGTATATACTGCATACACCCATGACTTTGATAACAATATTGATACTAGACTAAACTTTCATATAGCAATGGATTATATAATAAAGGAATTTATTAAAAGGTATGAAGAAAAGAGGGAATGATGTACAGCTTTGAAGATATACTAGATAGAAAAGATAATGGTTCTAAGAAATGGAGTAGAGAGTACATTAATAAAAGATTTAAAATAAGTGATGAAGAAAACTATCCTTTGTTTATTGCTGATATGGATTATAAATTACCAGAGGAAATTATAAATCCTATAAATGAATTAATTACAAAAGGTGATTTTGGTTATTTTGATGTAAGAGATTCATTTTATGATAGTGTAATTTGGTGGTATAAAAAGAATTATTCATGCAGTATAAAAAAGGAATGGATAGTACCATCTATAGGGGCATTATCATCAATGCATCTTATTGTAGAAAAGATATTTAATAAAAAAGATAACTTATTAATCTTTACCCCAGTATATGGACCTTTTAAAGACGTAGTAATAAATAATAATATGAATTTATATAAATATAAATTAAAAATTCATAAAGATAGATATTATATAGACTTTAAAGAATTAAATGAATTTATTAAAAAAAATAATATAAATGGTATTATTTTTTGCAATCCACACAATCCATCAGGAAGGTGTTGGAGTAAAGACGAATTAGATAAATTAGTAAGTTTATGTGAACAAAATAATATAAAAATTATAAGCGATGAAGTACATGGTGATTTAGTTTTAGGTGAAAATAAATTTAATTCACTTTCAGGATATCTAGAAGAAAATGATAATATAATTGTTATTTCATCGCCTAATAAGACTTTTAATATAGCAGGTCTAAATATATCTACATTTTTATGTGGTAATCCAGAATTGAAGTTGATTTTAGAAAATGAGTTTAACAATAGAAAGCTTCATGTAAATAGATTTGGGATTGAAGTGTTAACTATATGTTATAATACTGGATTTCAATGGGTTGAAGCTTTAAGAAAAAACATAAAAGAAAATATGGACATGGTAATTAATAAGATCGATATAGAAGGTGTTGAGATAATGATGCCTGAATCGGGATATTTACTATGGGTTAAGTTAGATAAGGTTAATGATGTGGATAAGTTTATCTTAGAATTAGCAAAAGAAAAGAAAGTTTTATTAGAGACTGGAAGCAGATTTATTAATGATTATGAAGGCTTTGTAAGAATAAATGTTGCAACTAGCAAAAGTATTTTGGAAGAAGCTATTGATAGATTTGTAGATTTTTATAAAGAATATAAATAGAGTAGGAGAAGATGATAATGAATAGAGAAATAATTAATACAATAAAAGCACCAGCAGCAATTGGACCATATTCTCATGGAAATAAAATAGGAGATTTAATATTTACATCTGGACAACTACCAATAAATCCAGAAACAAAAGAATTAATAACAGAAATAAAAGCTGCCACAAGACAAAGCTTAGAGAATGTTAAAGGAATTTTAGAAGAAGTAGGATCATCTATGGATAAAGTTGTTAAGGCGACAGTATTTGTAAAAGACCTAGGACAATTTGGAGAAGTTAATGAAGTATATAGTGAATATTTTGGACAAAATTCACCTGCGAGAAGCTGTGTGCAAGTAGCAAAGCTTCCAATGGATGCTGTTATTGAGATTGAAGTTATAGCACATGTTTAAGAAACTGCCTTAGGGCAGTTTTTTATTTAAAATAAATAGAATTATAATATATTGAATTAAGATTTAGTTAAAATATAGCTATTCCACATCAAGGGTATTTTTCTATATAAGTGGTACTTAACTTGGCAAGCAGTATAGAATATAATATTATAGAAAAGTAAATGAACTTGTAATGGAGGATAGGATTGTAATGAAGGTTGGAGTAATTATGGGAGGAATCTCGTCGGAAAGAGAGATTTCTTTAAAAAGTGGTAATTCAGTAGTTGAAAATATAGATAAGAATAAGTATGAAGTGATTCCTATAGTTATAGACAAGAAGGAAGACATAATAAATAAAGTAAAGGGAATTGATTTCGCTTTGCTTGCTTTACATGGTCAATTTGGAGAAGATGGTACAGTTCAAGCAGTTTTACAAACACTTGGAATACCTTATTCAGGGTGTGGCCCATTAAGTAGCGCAGCATGTATGGATAAGGATATGACAAAGAGCTTACTTCAAGCAGCAGGAATTAGAACAGCACCTTGGATTAATTTAAGATCTGAAGATGAAATTAACTACGAGGATATAAAAGAATTAGGATATCCTGTTGTAGTAAAACCTACTCATGGTGGGTCAAGTGTTGCTACATTTATAATTAAAGAAGAAAAAGAGATTGAAAATGCTGTTAAAGAAGCTTTTAAGTGGGATAACGAAGTTATGATTGAAAAGTTTATAAAGGGAGATGAAATAACATGTCCTGTAATGGGGAGAGAAATGTTCCCTGTTGTAGCTATTAAACCTCATGCAGAATTCTTTGATTATACAGCTAAGTATGCAGATGGTGGTTCAGATGAATTTGTAATTGAGCTTGAAGAATCTTTACACAAAGAAGTAGAAAAGATGGCATTAGACACATACAGAGCACTTAAGTGTTCAGTGTATGCAAGAATAGATATGATTATTACTGAAGGAGGTATTCCATATATTCTTGAGGTAAATACTCTACCAGGAATGACAAAGGCAAGTTTATTCCCTAAGAGTGCAGCAGGAAAAGGAATAGACTTCAGTGGATTAATTGATTTAATAATTGAAAATTCTCTAAAAGAAAAAAGATAAATATAAGTAGGAAAGTATTTGTTATAAGTGCTTTCCTACTTTTTTATTGCAGAATAAATAAGTGAAATTAGAATCCCCAAAACTCCTCCTAAAGCAAAGAATAATTCTACATATCCAATTATAGCTCCTAGTATTGTTCCTAGACCTACCCCCAGAACAATTCCTTTAGCTAAGTATTCGCATTGTTTATCTGATAAATAAATTTTCTTAAACATAAAAGCCCCCGCTTATATCTTCTATTTATTAGAGTATTTAAACCTATTAAATGTTTCAAAATATATAAAAAAAGTTTAGATATAATATAATAAATGTATAATTGAATAATTTTAGGAGTGACAGCAATGAAAATTAATGATATAAAAGAAAAATTAAACTCTAAAGAAAGTTATATAAATGGATGGGAAAAGATGAAAAGAGCATCCATAATAATTCCTCTCATAGATATAAACGAAGAAGTTTATGTTTTATTTCAAGTGAGAGCAAAAAAATTAAAAAGTCAGCCAGGAGATGTTTGTTTTCCAGGAGGAAAAATAGATAAATGTGAAACGCCAAAGGAAGCTGCATTAAGAGAAATAAATGAGGAACTTGGATTAAAAGATGTTGAAATAATAAAAGAAATGGATATTTTAATTAGACATGATGGTATGATAATACATCCTTTTGTGGCAAAGGTTAATAATATAGAAGAATTAGATATAAATGAGGATGAGGTGGAGGAAATATTTTATCTTCCATTATCCTATCTTTTAGAGTATACCCCTATGGATGTAAAAAATAAGCTGATAATTGAAAGAGGAGAGAACTTTCCATATCACCTAATCGAAGGTGGGAAAAACTATAAGTTTAAAACAGGTGAGTATATATCTACATTTTATCAATATAAAGATTACGTTATATGGGGAATAACAGCATCAATGTTAAAGGATTTTATCAATAATATAAAGTAGTTTCACCGTTAAGAAAATATTAAGAAGTTATCTACTTTTATATTAAGAAGTAGGAAGTAGAATAAAAACATAAACTCTGATAATATCTATGGTGAAAAAAGGAATTTGGAGGAGATTAAAATGGAAAAAATATTGATAGTTGATGATGAGAAAGAAATAAGAGATTTAGTTGAAATATATTTAAAAGGCGAAGGATATAAGACTGTAAAAGCAGGGGATGGAGAAGAAGCATTATATGCGTTAAGAAATGATCCTGAGATAGATTTAATAATTTTAGATGTAATGATGCCAAAGTTAAATGGTATAGAGGCATGTTTGAAGATAAGGGAAGAGAGAGAAGTGCCAATAATAATGCTTTCTGCTAAGTCGGAAGATATGGATAAAATATTAGGATTAAATATGGGGGCAGATGATTATTTAACAAAGCCTTTTAATCCATTAGAGCTAGTAGCTAGAGTAAAATCACAGTTAAGAAGATATTATAGACTTAATCCTAAAGTTAAGGCACAGGTCATTGAGGAAATAAGCAATATTGTAACAATAGAAGATTTAGAAATTAATTTAGATACACATGAGATATTTATTGATGGTAAAGAAGTAAAGCTTACACCAACAGAGTTTGATATATTAGTTTTGCTTGCAAAAAACAGGGGCAAGGTATTCTCTATTTCTAATATTTATGAAAGTGTATGGAACCAAGAGTTTATGGAGTCCGATAATACTGTTATGGTTCATATAAGAAAGATAAGAGAAAAAATAGAGTCTGATCCAAGAAAGCCTAGATTTATAAAAACCGTATGGGGAGTTGGATATAAAATTGAAAAATAAAGATAACTTTATAAAAAGATTAGGAAAAAAGATATACAACTTAAGAATATTTAACCCTTTAAGAAAGTATATAGATATGCTTATGGTTAAAATAGAAAAATCTATACGATTTGAATTAATGGTTGTTGTTGGTATATGTTTTGCTGTTTCCTTTATCTTTTATGGAATGGCTAATAATGCAATGAGAAAGGAACATACTAATTCGAACATAGCATATAACTATGAACAAATAGAGTATAGTGCTAGAAATTACGTTAACTCAATTAATAATCAAGAAGCATTAAAATTAGACGATAATAATTACTTTATTAATTTATTTTCAAATGAAAGTGGAAAGGCTTATATTACAGACTTAGATGGGAATGTACTTCAAAAGTCTTCTAATGTAGTTGAAGATAAAATTGATATATTCTCTGTACTTTCTAGTGCTAATAGTAGCGAGTATGATAGTTACAGACCAATGGAAAGAAAGGTAATATATCCTCTTAACATATCAGGGCAAAGGTGCTATTTTATATATTCAAATACACCATCTGCACATATTGAGGAAGATACATATATTGTGAGCAATTCTTTTTTAGCCTTAATTCTTTCTTGTCTTGTTTTTATAGTTATATTTATTATAGTTACAAATAAAAAGATGAAATATCTAGATGAAATTGCTTCAGGATTAAAAATTATTGCAAATGGAGATTTAAATCATCATATTGAAGAAAGAGGAAGTGATGAGATAAGAAATCTTGCATCTAATATAAATTATATGGCTGAAGAGGTTAATAGAAAGATTGAAGCAGAAAGAAAGGCAGAAAAGACTAAGGCTGACTTAATTACTAACGTATCTCATGATTTAAGAACTCCTTTAACATCTATAATGGGGTATATAGGATTAATTAAAGAGGGTAGATATGAGAATGAAGAAACAATGAAAGAGTATCTTGGTATAGCCTTTAATAAAGCTGAAAAACTTAAGGGGTTAATAGAAGATCTATTTGAGTATACAAAACTTGATAATGGAGGAATAAAGTTAAATAAGAGCAAGGTTAATTTAACAGAGTTTTTATTTCAACTTACAGAAGAATTAACACCATTATTTGAAGAGAATGGATTAAGTATAATAAAGAGTGCAACAGAAGATAGAATAATGGTTGATTTAGATGCAGACAAAATGTTAAGAGTATTTGAAAATCTATTAACTAACTCAATAAAATATTCTTTTAAGCCTGGAAATATTGTGATTGGAGTTTATGAAAGTAATGGATATGCAACTGTTGCAGTAAGAAATAAGGGTGAGACAATACCAAAAGAAAAATTAGAAAAGTTGTTTGAAAGATTTTATAGAGTTGAGGAGTCTAGAAATACTCAAACTGGTGGCACAGGATTAGGTCTTGCCATAGCTAAAAATATTGTGGATTTGCATGAAGGGCAAATTTGGGCTGAATGTTGTGGTGAAGATATTAGTTTCTATGTAAAATTAAAAATATCAGAATAAAAGTAACTTTCTCTCTATATATGGAATAACATGTTAGAGAGAAAGTATTTTTATTTTGGAGGAAATATGCAAAATAAAAGTCCAAATAGTAGATTTGGAATTGATATTAATGAGTATACTCAAGATGTAAATTTTCAAGTATTAGCAACAAAGATTGACTTTTTATACTTAAGAGCATCAGGGTCTGCTACAGGTAGATTTAGGGTAGATAAAAAGTTTATAGGATTTGCAAGAGAGTCTAGAAATTATGGGATTCCTGTAGGTGCATATCATTTTGGAGTACCATCATACGACCTAACTGATGCAGATAGACAGTGTGATGACTTTATAGATACGCTTCAACAGGGATTTGGTGCAAAGGATTATGGCGATTTGTTTCCAGTATTGGATATAGAAACTCCTGTTGAAAACAAACTTCCAACAGCAACATTAATAGATTGGATAGACAGATTCAGGAAGAGGTTTGAAAAGAAAACTAGAAGAAGATTAATGTTATATACAGGTGCATTCTTTATTGATGAATACAACAACTTCTATATTCCTGGTAGAGGATACCCACTTAAAAATATGTTATTGTGGATTGCAATGTATACAAAGATACCTGGAAACCCTCCATATCCTAAGGATCAAGGTGGCTGGACTAAGTGGAGAATATGGCAATTTAGCGAAGATTTAGTTGTAGAAGGTGTAGGAAACCCTGTGGACGCTAATTGGGGACCTAATAATGTGGATCTATTAACTCAACCTAGTATAGTAACTGGATTAAAAGCTATAGAAAGCGGCGGCCAGATAATTGTTTCTTGGAATAGAGTTCCTGATGTTGATTTATTAGGATATAATATTTTTGCTAATGGAAATTGGCTTGGAACTGTAGATGCAGAGGACACAGAATTTAGAATTAATAGAAATAAAATACCTGTTAAGGCAGGAACGGCAGTAAAAATTGCAATTGAAGCTTTTGACTATGATGGGGAAGTATCAAAGAGAAGAGCTACAGTTACATTACAATAAAAAACTAAGAAAAAATTATATCAAGAATAGTGTTATTCTTGATATAATTTTTTTATTCTTTAGGAAACCAATATTAATAAAAATTTAAGATGAAATACTATATACTTCATCTTATATTTTCTTAGTATTTAATATATAATTAATGTGAGACGTTTTTTATCACTTTATAGGAAAGGAGTTGACATAATGAAGGATAAAAAAGATATTATTAAAGTTTTAAAGTCAAAATATTTTATTATTTCAGGAATTATAGTTTTTATAATTGGTGCTTATTTAGCTTATACAGTATCGTTAAGTGAGCAAGTAAAGTCTTGGGATGACAAAACATACCCAGGGGTGACTGTTAAAGGGGTAGATATTGGTGGCAAAACAAAAGAAGAGGTGGCACAAATTCTTAATGAAAAGTTTGCGTCGCAGTTAAGTGAAAAGGTAATTAACATAACTGTTGGAGACAAGAAGCTTTCATACAAGTATGGTGACTTAAATGCTAAGTATAATATAGATGAAGTGGCAGAAGAGGCAGTTCTATATGGTAAGGATAAAAGTGCATATAATAAAAATAAACTAATAAAGAATAAAGATAAAGAGACTCATGATATAGAAATGAGTTTGGTTTATGACGAAACTAAAATAGCAAATATAGAGAAAAACATAAAAAAAGCTGTAGATATAGCACCAGTTAATGCAACGATTTCTAAATCAGGAGAAAGTTTTAATATTTCTAATGATAAAGTTGGGTATACTCTTGATTCAACGGATTTAGATGCAAAGATGAAAGAAGCATTAAATGGAAACTTAGGTGAATCTACTGATTTAACATTTAACTTAAAAGAAGTACAAGCTAAAGTTAAAAAGTCAGATTTAGCTAAGATTAATGGGAAAATGTCAACATTTTCTACTCAATATAAGTCATCTACAGAAGATAGAAGCTATAATATAGCTTTTGTAACATCTTTATTAAATGGTACTGTACTTATGCCAGGTGAAGAATTTAGTTACAGTGAACTATCACAAAGAGGTAAAGGTAAGTATAAAATAGGTACTATGTATGTGAATAATAAGGTTGTTCCTGCAGAAGCTGGTGGAGTGTGTCAAGTATCAAGTACATTATATAATGCAGCTATGCAAGCTAATATAAGATCTACTGAGAGAAGAAATCATTCATTACCTGTTGGATATGTGCCTCCAGGCTTAGATGCAACAATGGCTTGGGGGGGAGTAGATTATAAGTTTAAGAACCCATATGATTTCCCAATTTATATTGAAGGATATACACAAGATAAGGTTGTTACTATAAATATATATGGAAAGCCAAGTGCCCTTGATGGAAAAACTTACAAACTAGTTAGCGAGGATTTAGGAACTATACCTCAAGCAGTTAAGTATAAGGATGATGCAAGTTTACCTAAGGGGACAGAAGTTGTAGAGACAAAAGGTGCAGCAGGGCGTAAAGCAAAGGCATATTTAGTTACTTATAAGGATGGAAAACAAATTAATAAGGAACTAGTATCTACAGATACTTATGCACCACAACAAACAGTTATTAGAAGAGGTACAGGCCCAGTAGTTGAACCAAATACACCTAAATCAACAGATGAAGGAGCTACAGGAACACCAACAGTATAAATATTTTAGTGAGGATGGTATGAGCTATAAATTAATATGTATAGACGTAGATGGAACATTGCTAGGTGAAAATGGAATAATTCCAGAAGAGAATATTCTAGCAATAGAACAAGCTTACAAAAAAGGTGTACAAGTAGTAATTTCTACAGGAAGAATATATAGCAATGCTGTACAAATTGCTAAGAGAATACAGGTAAAATCACCTGTTATAGCTGCAAATGGTGCAGTAGTTAAGGATTGGTATAATGGTAAAACAATATTCCACGCATCATTTAAAAGAGATGAGTATGAAAAGTTATTAGAGCTATTATCAAAATATAAACTAGTAGCACATTTCTATACAATGGATAGAGTAATAGCTTATAGTGCTATTGGGAGTATTGCTGCTTTAGTATATAAGATGAAGAATTATAGTAAAAGCAATAAGATATATGTTGATTCTTATCTTACATTAAAATCCTTAAGAAAAAAACTTAAAGATTTAGAAGGCTATATTGTTAAATGTGTACTATATTCCATAGATAAAGAGAGTTTGCGTAGATTTAGAAAAGAAATAGAGGATACCTCAGACATGTCTATATTTGGAGCTGGAAGTTATTCAATAGAGATTGGTCCAAAGGGAGTGTCTAAAGGTAGTTCTGTTAAGATATTATCTAATTATTTAAATATAAATATAGATGATGTTATATGTATTGGAGATAATGAAAATGATATTGAAATGGTAAAGTATGCAGGCTTGGGAGTGGCTATGGGTAATGGAGTTGATAGCCTAAAAGAAGTGGCTGATTACGTTACTGATACCAATATAAATAGTGGCGTTGCAAAGGTAATAAATAAATTTATTTTAGCAAAAAATCCATGATGAAATTCATGGATTTTTTTGTTTTATTAATACAATACTATTAATAAAAGAGGTGATAGTATTGTTTATACCCGATAAAGCAGTAATAGAAGAAAAGGCATTAGAATATGAAAAGGGAAGAGAAATATTAGAAAAGTTTAAAAAGTTCAATATAAATACTACCATAGTGAAAAGTAATAGGTATCCATCCACAAGAAACACAACACCGGCTGAAAAATTTATGGATAGTAAAAGAACTTTAATTGTAGGTGTAAGAAAAAAGATACCATTTCAAAGTTGTAAGCCATCAGCACACTATCAGTTACCATTAATAAGTGGATGTAGTGGAATGTGTGAATATTGCTATTTAAATACACAACTTGGAAAAAGACCTTATACTAAAATAAATGTAAATATAGAGGAAATATTAAATCAAGCAATGGAGTATGTTGAAGAAAGAAAGCCTGATATAACAATTTTTGAAGGTGCAGCAACCTCAGATCCAATACCAGTTGAATATTATTCAGGAGCTTTAGCAAAAGCTATTGAAGTGTTTGGAGAAAACGAACTTACTAGGTTTAGATTTGTAAGTAAGTTTTCCGATGTTGATTCTCTTTTAAAGCTTAAGCATAATGGACATACAACAATAAGATTTAGTATAAATACTCAAAAGATAATAAGGGAATTCGAGCATGGTACAGATAATATAGATAGAAGATTAGAAGCGGCAAAAAAAGTTAAAGAGGCAGGATATAATTTAGGATTTATTATTGCTCCAGTGTTTATATATCCCAATTGGAAAGAGGAGTATTTGGATTTATTAGATAAAATAAAAAAGTATATAACTACAGATGATCTAATGTTTGAAGTAATATCTCATAGATTTACAGGGAGAGCAAAAGAGAGAATATTAGAAGTATATCCAAACAGCAAATTACCTATGAATGAAGAGGAAAGAAAATACAAATACGGACAATTTGGTTATGGAAAGTTTGTGTATCCTAAGGAAGAATTAAATGAAATGAAAGAGTTTTTTAAATCTAGCTTAGAAGAAAGATTTGGAGATAGCAGTATAAATTATATAATATAGTTATATACTTATAATACCTTATATGGATAAAAAGTTTTGACTAAATGTATACCCTGTAGTATCATTTTTATGATAGCATTAAAGTGCTTGAATTGGAGGTCAAAACAGTGAATTTGAATATAGTTTTATATCAACCTGAAATACCACAAAATACAGGGAATATTGCAAGAACCTGCGTTTTAACAGATTCAAAGTTACATTTGATAAAACCACTTGGATTTGATTTGGATGAAAAACATCTAAGAAGAGCAGGTTTAGATTATTGGAAAGATTTAGACTTAGAGGTTCATGAAAGCTATGAAGCTTTTATTGAAAAGTATGGAGATAGAAAAATATTTTTAGCATCAACTCATGGTGGTGAACATTATGATGAGGTGAAATTCCAAGAAGGAGATTTTATAATGTTTGGTAGAGAATCTTCTGGGGTTCCACAAGATGTTCATGAAGCCCATGAAAATATTAGAATTCCAATGATACAAAGTAGTACTAGAAGTTTGAACCTATCAAATACAGTTGCTATAATTGTATATGAAGCATTAAGACAAATAGGATTTCCTAATATGAAATAGAATAGAGGGGAATGAGGGAAATGGATAAAATTAAAATAATAACAGATAGTTCAGCAGATTTACCAAACGAGGTATTCCAGAAGCTTAATATTGATGTCTTACCTCTATTGATTAACTTTGGAGAAGAGAGCCATCTAGATGGTGTAGATATAAATATTGAAGAGTTATTTGAAAAAATAGAAACAAGTGATGTTTTCCCTAACACAGCACAAGTAACACCGCCAAGATTTGCAGAAGCATATGAAAAGTATTTAAAACAAGGATATAAAATAATATCTATACATTTATCATCATGTATGAGTGGTACATATCAGTCAGCATGTCTTGCGAAGCAAATGCTAGAAAGTGATGATATTTATGTTGTTGACTCTCAAAATGTTACCTCTGGATTAGGATTATTAGCTTATAGAGCAGCAATACTTAGAGATAGAGGATTAAGCGTTGAAGAAATAGTAGCGGATTTAGAAGAATCAAAAGAATATATTAGTTCTTCTTTATGCTTTGAATCATTAGATAACTTAGTTAGAGGGGGAAGAATTACTAAGACTGTAAGTGTTGTTACTGGAGTTTTAGGAATAAAGCTAATCCTTGAAGTTAAAGATGGTTTAATGGCTGTTAAAGACAAGGTAAGAGGCAGCAAAAAAGCTGTAAAGAGAATTATAAAGGATATAGAACATTATGGCTTAAAAGAAGATATGCCTATAGTTTTATTAAATGTAAATAATGAGGATGTTTATAAGCCTATAAAAGAATATTTAGATGAACATAATTTAAATTATATTGATGCAGTTGTTGGATGTACTGTTGGTATACATTCAGGTAATAATGCAACAGGTGTATTCTTTATGTCAAATAAGAAATCTAAATAGAAATAACTAGAGGGAGTATTTTTATATACTCTCTTTTTTACTGTCTAGGAAAGTATAAAATTTCAATTAGCTATAAATATCCGCTACACCTTTTTTATTTATAAACTTTTTGAAAATGTATACATATATTGTTGAAATTTTTAAAATAACAATATAAACTAATATAAAAGATATGTACAAGCATATAAGTAGGTGATAAGGATGAGAATGGATTATAGCTATAATCTTACGCAAGAACAAAAGTTAATATTAACTCATGAAATGCAGTTATCTATTAAAGTGTTACAAATGTCTGCAAATGAGTTGAGAGAGTATATAAATGATGAATTTGCTGAGAACCCTATATTAGAAATGCAAGAAAATATAAGTAATTCAGCTGATAGTAAAAATAAAGAGTTAGATAAATACGATTATAAAGAAATGATAAAATATCTTGAGTTTGACAATTACGGGGCTCAAAGTTATGGCAGTTATGATGATGAAGAAATATCCCCTTTTAATTTTATTTCAGAAAAAAAATCATTAAAAGAATACCTTTATGAACAAATTAATGAGATTGAGGAAAACGATTTAATAATAAGTATAGCAGGTTATATTATCGAAAGTTTAGATCATAGAGGATATCTTGAAATAAGCGTAGAGGAAATAGCAAAAGAAATTAATATTGATAAGGCTTTAGTTGAAGAAGCTTTAGAGGTAGTTCAAGATTTAGAGCCTTATGGAATAGGGGCTAGAAATTTAAAGGAATGCTTAAAGATACAACTTATAAATTTAGGATTAATAGATGATATATTGGAGAAAATAGTAGATGATAATCTAGAAGATATAGCTAATAGTAGATATGGAAACATAGCTAAGTCATTAAATATTTCTCCTAGAGAGGCTCAAAGATATGGTGATATTATAAGAAAGCTTGAACCAAAACCTTCAAGAGGATTTTTTACAGGTGAAGATGTGAAATTTATAATTCCTGATGCTGAAATAAGAAATATTCAAGGTGAGTTTTATATAATTATGAATGATGGAATTCTACCTAAGCTATCAGTAAATAATGCTTATAAAGAAGTTTTAAATACTAATGCAGATGAGAATACTACTGAATATGTAAAAGAGAAGTTAAACAAAGCTATATCTATAGTAAAAAGTATAGAACAGAGAAGATCAACTTTATATAAAGTACTTGAAAAGATAGTAGAAAAACAAAAAGATTTTCTTTTAAAGGGAATTAACTATATAAAACCAATGACTTTAAAAGAGATTTCAGAAGATATAAAAATGCATGAATCAACAGTAAGTAGAGCTATAAAAGATAAATATATATTAACTAGCTTTGGAACAATAAAAATTAAAGATTTATTTGTATCTAAGTTATCAGTTGGGAAAAATGATGAAGATGTTGCTGTAACAATCATAAAGAAAAAAATAAAAGATATGATAGATAATGAAAATAAAAAGAAACCACTATCAGATCAAGTTATTTGTGATAATTTAAATGATGAAAAGATAAATATATCTAGAAGGACAGTAGCTAAATATAGAGAAGAATTAGGAATACAATCTTCTAGTAAAAGAAAAAGAATTTAAAATAAAGTCTTGAGCAATTCAAGGCTTTATTTTTATACATATATGTATTAACTTTACCACCTGAAAAAGTGTTGTACTAAATTATAATTTTATAAGATTAACATATACTAAATATTGATTTACGAAAAATAGATTATACAAAATGGAAAGCTTTAATAAATTACAAAAAAACTTTCCAATACCTCTTTAAAAATTCCAATTAGTGATTTATAATAATACATGTGGGACGTAAAAATGGCGAGTGGGACATACTTCGCCCAAAGGAGTGTTAGAGGTGCAGGAAATATTGCGATTACAAAAGAAAATAGTTCCTGAACTTGTAGAAGTACTCGAAAAAAGGTACAATGTACTAAGAACTATTTACTATAATCAACCAATTGGTAGAAGAATTTTAGCTAATCAGTTGAATTTAGGGGAAAGAATAGTTCGAACCGAGATAAACTTTCTTAAGTCACAGGGATTGATAGAGATAAATACTCCTGGCATGACAGTAACAAGCAGTGGCGAAGAAATTGTTAATAACCTTAAAGATTTTATACATGAGATAAAAGGACTATCTGATATAGAAAATCAGATAAAATCACTTTTACATCTTAGAAAGGTTATAATAGTTCCAGGAGATGTAGAGGAAAATCCTACAATCTTAAAAGATCTTGGTAAAGCATGTGCGGCATATGTAAAAGATATTATCCACGACAATTGCATAATTGCTTTAACTGGAGGAAGTACTATAAAAGAAGTTGTTGAAGCCTTTCCAAGGCAAAACACAGGTTTATCAAATGCATTAGTTGTTCCAGCTAGAGGTGGAATGGGAAGAAAAGTTGAAACCCAGGCCAATACATTAGCAGCATCATTAGCTCAAAAGCTAAATGGAACATATAAATTACTTCACATACCAGAAAATCTATCATCAGATATTCTCGATACTTTGTTAAAAGAAAGAGAAATTAAAGATGTTATAGATTCAATACATCAAGCAGATATATTAATGTATGGTGTAGGTAATGCCAAAGAAATGGCAGTGAAGAGAGGTGCATCTGAAAAAGAGATAGAAAGACTTGAAAGCTTAGAAGCAATAGGTGAAGCGTTTGGTTGCTATTTTAATAAAAATTCGGAAGTAGTGTCTCAAACAACTGCTATTGGAATTAATATTAAAGAATCTAGAAAAATTAACACGCATATTGCTGTTGCAGGTGGAAAAAATAAAGTAGAGTCAATTATTTCTACTCAGCGTAATAATACAAATGGAATTTTAGTTACTGATGAAGCAGCTGGAAGAGAGATTCTTGAAAGGTTGAAGCACAGTAATTAGAATATATAAAAAAGTTTATAAAAATTAATTTTTATAAAAACCAAATTTTAGGAGGTAATTTTAATGGCAAATGTTAAAGTAGCGATTAATGGTTTTGGACGTATTGGACGTCTTGCATTCAGACAAATGTTCGGAGCAGAAGGATATGAAGTTGTTGCAATCAACGACTTAACAGATCCTAAGATGTTAGCTCACTTATTAAAATATGACTCATCTCAAGGTAGATATAACGGAACAGTAGAAGTTAAAGAAGATTCTATCGTTGTTAACGGAAAAGAAATCAAAATTTATGCTGAAGCTGACGCTTCAAAACTTCCTTGGGGAGAAATCGGAGTAGACGTAGTTCTTGAATGTACTGGATTCTACGTATCAAAGGCTAAGTCTCAAGCACACATCAATGCAGGTGCTAAGAAAGTTGTTATTTCAGCTCCAGCTGGAAACGACCTTCCAACAGTTGTATTCAACGTAAACCAAGATATCTTAACTGCTGAAGATAACATAATCTCAGCTGCATCTTGTACTACAAACTGCTTAGCTCCAATGGCTAATGCATTAAACAACTTTGCACCAATTCAATCTGGTATAATGTCAACAATCCACGCTTACACTGGAGACCAAATGGTACTTGATGGACCACACAGAAAGGGTGACTTCAGAAGAGCTAGAGCTGCAGCTGTTAACATAGTTCCAAACTCAACAGGAGCTGCTAAGGCTATCGGATTAGTTATTCCAGAATTAAACGGAAAATTAATCGGTTCTGCACAAAGAGTTCCAGTTCCAACTGGATCAACTACTATCTTAACTGCAGTAGTTAAAGGAAAGGACGTTACTAAGGAAGCTATAAACGCTGCTATGAAGGCTGCTTCTAACGAATCTTTCGGATACACTGAAGAAGAATTAGTATCTTCAGATATCATCGGAATCACTTATGGTTCATTATTCGATGCAACTCAAACTATGGTTGCTCCAATCGGAGAAGATTTATACCAAGTTCAAGTTGTTGCATGGTATGACAACGAAAACTCATACACTAGCCAAATGGTTAGAACAATCAAATACTTCGCTAGCCTATAAGATTTAGAATTAGCATAAAGTATAAAAAGTAAAATAAGTCTGGTTTTGTAGTATAAGGCTATAAAGCCAGACTATTTTAAAATATAGAATAAATTAAGAGGTGAAAAGAATGAACTTTAACAAGAAGACTATTGAAGATATCGATGTTAAGGGTAAAAAGGTTTTAGTTAGATGTGACTTTAACGTACCTTTAAAAGATGGTGTAATAACTGATGAAAATAGATTAAATGGAGCACTTCCAACTATTAAGTACTTAATGGAAAATGGAGCTAAAGTAATCCTTTGCTCACATTTAGGAAAAGATGCTTCTAAGTCATTAGCTCCAGTAGCTAAGAGATTAAGCGAAATGTTAGGAAAAGAAGTAGTATTTGCTAGAGACGAAGAAGTTGTAGGAGCAAATGCTAAAGCTGCAGTTGCTGCTATGAATGATGGAGATGTTGTATTATTAGAAAATACAAGATGCAGAAAAGAAGAAACTAAGAACGTTGAAGAATTCTCTAAAGAATTAGCTTCTTTAGCTGATATATTCGTTAACGATGCATTCGGTACTGCTCACAGAGCTCACTGTTCAACAGTTGGTGTTACTGAATTCTTAGATACAGCTGTATGTGGATACTTAATTCAAAAAGAATTAAAGTTCTTAGGTGAAGCTGTAAATGCACCAGTTAGACCATTCGTTGCTATCTTAGGTGGATCAAAGGTTTCTGATAAGATCGCTGTTATAAACAACTTATTAGAAAAAGTTGATACAATCATCATTGGTGGAGGAATGGCTTACACATTCTTAAAGGCTCAAGGATATGAAATCGGAACTTCTTTATGTGAAGACGATAGAATGGACTATGCTAAAGAAATGATAGCTAAGGCTGAAGCTAATGGCGTTAAATTCTTATTACCAGTAGATCACAGAATTGCTGATGGATTCAAGGATGTTGAAGCTACAGTAACTGAAGATCAAAACATTCCAGCAGGATTCATGGGATTAGATATCGGACCTAAGACAGAAGCTTTATATGCTGATGCTATTAAAGATGCTAAGACTGTTATCTGGAACGGACCAATGGGAGTATTCGAATTCGAAAACTTCAACAAGGGTACAATTGCAGTAGCTAAGGCTATGGCTGATGCTGATGCAACAACAGTTATCGGTGGAGGAGATTCTGCTGCTGCTGTTAACATTTTAGGTTTTGGAGATAAGATGACTCACATCTCTACAGGTGGTGGAGCTTCATTAGAATTCTTAGAAGGAAAAGTTCTTCCAGGAATAGCTGCTCTAAACGATAAGTAAGACTCTAAATCTTTGATTTGGCTAGTCGAACTTTACAAAGTGAAAGTAATTAAAATAAAAAAGATAAAAGAGATAATAAAGATAATAGAAATAAGAAAGATAATAAAGATAAAAGAGATAAGGATGAAGTTCCTTAAGGGAGCTTCTAAAGAGTACATCATTAGAAAATCCAAAGGATTTTCATCCTTATCCTGATTATTTTGATTAACCTTATTATCCTAATTAACTATATTTTCTTTATTATCCAAAATATGATGAGGTGATTTTAATGAGAAAAGCTGTTATAGCTGGTAACTGGAAGATGCATTACACTCCAGATGAAGCTGTTAAAGTTATAGAAGAATTAAAGCCATTAGTAAAGGATGCAACATGTGAAGTTGTTATTTGTGCTCCATTTGTTGATCTTGATGCTGTTATAAAGGCTGCTAAGGGATCAAACATAAAGATAGGTGCTCAAAACATGCACTTTGAAGAAAAGGGTGCTTTCACAGGAGAAGTTGCTCCAGGAATGTTAAAAGCAATGGGAGTTGACTATGTTGTTTTAGGACATAGTGAAAGAAGAGAATACTTCAACGAAACTGATGAAGCTTTAAACAAGAAGGTTAAGGTTGCTTTCGCTCACAACTTAATTCCAATTCTTTGCTGCGGTGAAACACTAGAACAAAGAGAAGGTGGAGTTACTAATGAAGTAGTTGGAGCTCAAATTAAAGCTGATTTAGCTGGATTAGATAAAGAATTAGCAGAAAAAGTTATCATAGCTTATGAACCAATCTGGGCTATTGGAACTGGTAAAACTGCTACTAACGAACAAGCTAACGAAACAATAGCTGCAATCAGAGGAATCGTTGCAGAAATGTTTGGTCAAGAAGTTGCTGACAAGGTAAGAATCCAATACGGTGGATCAGTTAAGCCTAACACAATAAAAGACCAAATGGCTATGTCTGACATAGATGGTGCTTTAGTTGGTGGAGCTAGCTTAGTTGCTACTGATTTTGCTCAAATCGTAAATTACTAATATCAAAAGCTGTTGTACATTGTACAACAGCTTTTTAAATTGAGTGAAGAAATAATTAACTTAATTTATCAGATAAAACAGAAATTTTAAAAATATAAAGGTTTACATAGTTAGGAGTTTTAAATCTTTTGTAGTATAATAATATTGATTAAAAGAAAAATAATACTAATGAAGTATTACGAATAAATTAAATGTAAACTTGGAGGGAATTATGGCAAAGAAACCTGTAATGTTAATGATACTTGACGGATTTGGAATTGCTCCAAAGTCTGAAGGAAATGCTGTAGCATTAGCTAATAAACCAAATTATGATAAGTTAGTAAGTGAATATCCAACTACAGAATTACAAGCAAGTGGAATGGCTGTTGGTCTTCCAGAAGGTCAAATGGGAAATTCAGAAGTTGGTCACTTAAATATTGGTGCTGGTAGAATAGTATACCAAGAGTTAACTAGAATAACTAAGGCTATCCAAGATGGTGATTTCTTTGAAAATGAAGCATTATTAAAGGCTATGAAGAATGCTAAAGAAAATAATGCTGCATTACACTTAATGGGATTATTATCAGACGGTGGAGTTCACTCTCACATAGAACACTTAAGAGGTCTTTTAGAGTTTGCTAAGAAAGAAGGACTTCAAAAAGTTTATGTTCATGCATTTATGGACGGAAGAGACGTACCACCATCATCAGGTAAAGATTTTATAATTAAAACAGAAGAAATGATGAAAGAAGTTGGTGTAGGTCAAATTGCTACAGTAAGTGGTAGATATTATGCAATGGATAGAGATAACAGATGGGAAAGAGTTGAACTTGCTTATAATGCTTTAGTATTAGGTAAGGGTGAAACTGCAACTTCTGCTGTTGAAGCTATAGAAAAATCATACCATGACAATAAGACAGATGAGTTCGTATTACCATGTGTAGTTTTAGAAGATGGACATCCAACTGCTACAATTAAGAATGGTGATTCAGTTGTATTCTTCAACTTTAGACCAGATAGAGCTAGAGAAATAACAAGAGCAATTAACGATAAAGTATTTGATGGATTTAAGAGAGAAACATTAAACTTAACTTTCGTTACTATGACTCAATACGATAAAACTTTAGAAGGCGTTGAAATAGCATTTAAGCCTCAAACATTAGTTAACACATTAGGAGAATATGTTTCAGGTAAGGGATTACAACAATTAAGAATTGCTGAAACTGAAAAATATGCTCACGTAACATTCTTCTTCAATGGTGGAGTTGAAAAGGAAAATCCAGGAGAAGAAAGAAAGGTTATACCTTCTCCAAAGGTTGCTACTTACGACTTAAAACCAGAAATGTCTGCTTTTGAAGTAACAGATGAATTAATAGCTAGATTAGATGAAGATAAGTACGATATGATCATACTTAACTATGCTAACCCAGATATGGTTGGTCATACTGGAGTTGTTGATGCTGCTATTAAGGCTGTAGAAACTGTAGATACTTGTCTTGGAAAAGTTGCTGAAAAGGTACTTGAAAAAGATGGTACATTATTCATAACTGCTGACCACGGAAATGCAGAAACTGAAATAGACTTCTCAACAGGAAATCCATTTACAGCACATACTACAAACCCAGTTCCATTTGTATGGGTATCAAACCATGTTGATGGAAGAAAGCTTAAAGAAGGAAAGCTTGCTGATATAGCTCCTACTATGTTAGGTGTTATGGGAGTTGAAGTACCAGCTGAAATGACTGGAGAAAATTTAATAGTTGAATAATTTTATTAATAATTATGATAGAGACTCGCTTAGGTGAGTCTCTTTTTTGCTAAAATTACAAAACTGTAATTTTTCATTTAATATTATAGTAATATTTAGATTTTATTATATAGGTATAGAATGAAAAGAGAGAAAGTGAGGAAATAAAAATGGTAGTTATTAAAACAGATAGTTTAAGTAAGGTTTATGGAAAAGACGGAAATAAGGTTATTGCATTAGATAATGTGAATATAGAAATTGAAAAAGGTGAATTTGTTGCAATTGTTGGAGCAAGCGGTTCTGGTAAGAGTACATTACTTCATCAAGTTGGTGGTGTAGATAGACCAACAAGTGGAAAAGTAATTATTGATAATGAAGATATATATAAACTTAAAGAAGAAAAGCTAGCTATATTTAGAAGAAGGAAAATAGGATTTGTATTTCAATCATTTAATTTAATACCAGTTTTATCTGTAGAAGAAAATATAAAAATGCCTGCTCTACTTGATCATCAAAAAGTAGATAAAGAATACTTTAAAGATTTGGTTAAGACTTTAGGAATAAGTGATAGATTAAATCATCTTCCATCTGAGCTTTCAGGTGGCCAACAACAAAGAGTTGCTATAGCAAGAGCTTTAATAAATAAGCCAGCTATTATACTAGCTGATGAACCAACAGGAAATCTTGATAGTGAAACATCAAAAGAAATAATGGAAATGTTAAAGCTATCTGTAAGAAAGTATAATCAAACAGCTATCGTAATCACTCATGATTTAAGCATTGCAGAAAATGCTGATAGAGTAATAAAGATTAAAGATGGAAAAGTAATCGAATAGGGGGGTAAGAAGTGAAAAATTATAGTGAAATATCTAATAGATATATGAAGCAAAATAAAAAGCGTACTTCCCTAACAATACTTGGAATAACATTAGCTACAATATTAATATTTGCAGTTGGTACTTTTCTTTTAAGCTTTAGAGATTCTATGTTAGTAGAGCAAAGAAGAACTGGTGGGGATTATGAGTTTATATTGAGAAATATAACAAGTGAGCAAGTAGATAAAATTAAAAATAATGCAGAAGTAAAAGATACATCTTTATTACTATCAAGTGATGATGAATATACAATGGAAGGAAAAGATGAAATATTAACTTTTGATTATGGTAATAAAGATTATTATGAAAAGATGCAGACATCACCAATTAAAGAAGGTAGAGTACCTACTAAGGAGAACGAAATTCTAATTAATCAATCTGTAAAGTCCTTATTAAAAGTTAATGTTGGAGATAAGATTGACTTAAAAGATGCAAATGGAAATGAAAAAGTGGTTGAAGTCGTTGGAATAGAGGAAGGGACACTTTATTCAGGTAATAATGTATTTTATGTAAAAGACTATTTAAATGATAAAAACTTAGATCAAAATGCTGAGTATAATTTATATTTAAATCTAAAGTCAGGTAAAAATAAACAAGAGATTATTGCAAAGATAACAGAGCAAAACAATATAAATAAGGAATCTATAAACAATAATTCTAATGTACTATATTTAACAGGTAATGGTGGAAATGAATATGTATCAGGAGCTTTAAGAAATATGGCTATATTTGTAATAGCTACAATAATAGTTTGTACCATAGTTGTTATTTATAATTCCTTTAATATTTCAGTAATAGAGAGAATAAGGTATTTTGGAATATTAAAAGCTATAGGGGCAACCCCTAAACAAATAAAAAGAATCATATACAAAGAGGGCTTTTTAATGGGGCTTATAGCTTTACCATTAGGCTGTATAGTAGGATTCTTGGCATTAAAGTATGGTATTAAAATATTTATTGGAGATACCTTAATGTTTATTGAGAGCTTTAAAGTTGGATTTTATCCTGTAATCATTTTAGTTACAGCCATATTGGTTGCTATTACTATATTTTTATCAATTCTAATGCCAGCTAGGAAGGCAAATAAGATATCGGCAGTTGATGCAATAAGGAATAAAAATGAAATAAAGTTAGGGAAGCTTAAGAGAAGAAAAGGAAGAATAGTTGGAAAAATATTTGGTGTTGAAGGTAGTATTGCTTATAAGAATATAAGGAGAACACCATTTAGATTCATTATTACTTGTTTAGCATTAACAGTATCAATTATTATGTTTAATGTATTCTATGGATTTGTTGATTTTGCTAAACAATCTGTAATGCAACAATTTATGTATTCACCTTTTGATGCTCAGCTTTCTAATGAAGTTACAGATAGTGGATTAAAAAGTGAAGATATTAAAGAAATAGAAGGTAAAGACTTTATAAGAAAAGAATATAAATTTTATATTGATTATGCTAATTTAGCTATACCAAAAGATAGTGTGAACCCAGATTATGCTAACAAAGTAGGAAGAAATCCATTTTACGATAATTTCCCTTCGTCAGATATGATAGATGCTAGTGGAACACAAATATATGTTGGGGGAAATGATGAATTAAATATTATAGACAGATATATAGTTGATGGAAAAGTAGATTTAGATAAGCTTAAGAAAAATGGAGTAATTCTTTTAGATGGCTACCAAATACGTAATGAAGATGGAGATATAGAATCAGTACAGGCTACTAAATATAAGGTTGGAGACAAGATCAGAATACCTAAATTAGATAATTATAGTAGAAATGTAGAAAATGCTAGTAGAAATATAGAAGAAGCAATAAAGAATAAGGATTACTATGAATTGGAGGTTGTTGCTATAGCTAATAGAGAACCATTAATGGGAAATACACTTTATAGTGCACCACAATTAATGTTCCATGAAGATTTGTTTAAGACTATGGTTAAGGATTTTAATTATAATGGTCTGTTCTTTGACTTTGAGGGAGACGAGGAAGCAAGAGAAAAAGCACTTGAGTATTTTAATAATGTAGCAGATGAAAAGGAACTTGTTTATCAAGATTTAGGAGATTTACTAAAAGAAGTAGACAGCATATATGGACAAATTGAATTCTTTGTTTATTGCTTTATAGCAATTGTTACAATAATTTCAGTAGTTAATATTTTTAATACAATATCAACCAATTTATTGTTAAGAAGAAAAGAGTTTTCTACCTTAAAAGCTATAGGTATGACCGAAAAGCAACTTAAGAAGAGCGTATTGCTTGAAGGTACCCTTTATGGAATCTTATCAGCTATAATTGGTGGAGGAGTATCAGCAGTGCTTCTAGGATTATTAGTTAAACTTGGAGCAGGTTTTGCAGAAGTTCAATATAACTTTGACTTTATTGCATTCGCTATTTCAATAATATGCGCAATAGGAGTAACTTATATTGCAACTGTTATTCCAATGAATAAACTTAAGAAGCTTACTATAGTTGAGGGAATAAGTGAAGAAGAGTAGGCAGGTAAGAAGGTAAGAGATAATAGAGATAAAAAGATTAAAAAGGATAATAGGGATTAGGAGGAGAAATTGCCCTTGGCAATTTCTCTCCTTAAATAAAAAAACTTTGCAGGTGCAAAGTTTTTTTATTATCTTTATTATCTCATTTATCTCAGGCATCTTTCTTATCTTATAAAGGTTTTTTATTTGGAATATCAGAACTATTCCTACAATTCACCACGAATAAATTATGAATTTATATATATCACTATGACTGTCTGGAAATTCATAATCATAAAATTATAATAAGTATCAACCTGGTTTTAGTTTTCATGATAGGCCTCCTGAAGTAATCATAGGCACTCTCTACCACAAAATGTAAAATAAGAGAAGGGGTTTTTGTAATTTCCGGGGAAATATATTAGAATAAAATGGAATAATAATTTTAAGGAGAGGTAAATGAATATTTTATTAGTTGAAGATGATATTACTTTAGCAATGGGAATCGAATATTCTCTAAAAAATGAAGGATTTAATGTCCATACAGTAGGAAAAATAAAAGATGCAAAAGAAAAGATAAGTAATTCACATATAGATATTATTTTATTAGACGTAAATTTACCAGATGGAAATGGATATGAGTTATGTAAAGAGGTTAGGGTAGATAGTGAGGTTCCAATAATTTTTCTAACTGCCTGTGACGAAGAGGTTAACATAGTTATGGGATTAGATTTAGGTGCTGATGATTATATAACTAAACCAGTTAGAGTTAGAGAATTAGTAGCTAGGATAAATGCAGTTGCTAGAAGAAAAGGTGTAGTATCTAAAGATAAAGAAGATAATAAAATTATTGTTAGAGATATTAAAGTGTTGCCTTTAAAATATGAAGTTTATAAGGGAGAAGAAAAACTTCAATTAACTTCAGTAGAATATAAATTACTTTTACTTTTAATAGAGAATTCTGGAAATGTATTAACTAGAAAGACATTGTTAGAAAAGCTTTGGGATATAGAAGGAGATTTTATTGAAGAGAGCACATTAACAGTATATATAAAAAGATTAAGAGAAAAACTTAAAGAGGATAAGGAAAATCCTTATATTGAAACTGTTAGAGGAATAGGTTATAAGTGGATAGGTGAAAAATAATGAATTTAAAAAGGTTATATAATAATCCAGAAGCTAAGAAAATAACATCAAAATTTCTTATTATTTTTTTAGTTGGAGTTATATCAATATTTGGAGCAACTTACTATGTTGTTGAGAATATAAACAAAACTTTACTTGATCAAAATATTTCTGTTATTAGTAGTGTTATAGAAAATAAGGAAATATCAGAAGTTATTAAAGGATTTTATGAGATAAAGGATGGAAATGAGTTAGTAGAAGCTAAGGAGATACTTGAAAGTTATGGATATGATGATGACTTATCTATAATGGTTAATGAGGTTACAAATAAATTTTATACAGAGATACTAGTTATATTCATACCAATAATTATTCTATTTACTATAATGCTTTACTTAATATTTATTAAAGAATTGAAGGATATATATGTCCAAGTTGATAATATAGTAAAAAATATTTCAGACACTTCAAATGGTAAATTTAAGAAGATTGAACCTAAGTATAAAGAGGGAGATGTAGCTATACTTACAACTTCTCTTAATTATATGGGAGAAAGAGTTAATAATTCTATTCAAAAATTAAATGAAGATAAAGATAATTTAAAAGATTTCTTATCGGATATTTCTCATCAATTAAAGACTCCATTAGCATCTTTGGTTATGTTTACAGATTTAATGAAGGAAAATGAGGATATGCCTAAGGAGGATAGGGCAAAGTTTTTAGATAAGTGTGATGAGCAAGAAGTAAGAATGGAATGGCTTATAATGAATCTTTTAAAAGTTGGAAGGTTAGAGGCAGGAGCAGTAAACTTTAAAAGAGAAAGACAACCTTTAAGGGAAACTATAGAGCTAGCAGTTTCTTCTTTAATTGGAGAAGCTGAAAGAAAAAATCAAAAGCTTATAGTAACTGGAGATTTAGACTGTGAGGTTGTGCATGATAGAGAGTGGTTAGGTGAAGCCATATCTAATATTACCAAGAATGCTATAGAACATACTCAGGATAGCGGAGAAATAGAAATTCGAGTTTCTGAGGGGAAAATTATAAAGAATATTTATATTAAAGATAATGGACCTGGAATACCTAAGGATATTAGAAAAAAGGTATTTAAGAGATTTTATAAGGGTGAAAGTAGTACAGATCCAAAGAGTATAGGGATTGGTTTATCCTTATCTAAAAGTATAGTTGAAGAATTAGGTGGAGAAATAAGGCTTATTAGTGAAGAGGGAGAAGGAACTACATTTATTATTAGTTTTATAGAAATGGATTAAAATCAAACTTTTTTAATATAATCATAACTATGGTAAACGGAATAATTGCTGATAAAGCTGAGATTAATCCTATCATAATACTTTCCATTGAAAAGTTTCCTCTTAAATATGCAAGTGTATTACCTACACCAGTCATAATACCAAAAGCCATGCTTCCTAATAAAATAGTTTTAATATCATCTTTATTTAGTAAATTTTTCATTTTTATTACCACCTTTTTTATTTGATTCTATGTTTTAATAATAAGCGATCAATATTACTAGGAGATTACTACAAGAATTACAAATTAGTAATAATTAAGTTAATGGTATTTTGTTTTTTCATATTATGTGATTATTAAACATATAAATATATCAAAATAATATAAAGGTAGATTCTATGAAAAAATATCATTGTTATTCAGCAAGCTTTGATGATAAAACAGAAGAGTTATTTAGAGAAGCTATATTCTTAGGACAAGGAAATAATGGGGTTGTGTATAAGTTGCCTGAGAATAAGGTAATAAAAATTTTTGTTGAAGAAAAGGTCTGTAGTGACGAATCATATACTCTTTCAAGGACTAACGGGTCTAAATACTTTCCTAGAATATATAAGATAGGCAAATTATATATTGTAAGAGAAATGGTAGAGGGGATTCAGCTTGATAAATACATAAAGAAAAACGGGCTAAACTTAGAACTAACAAGAAATATCTATAAGCTAATAAAAGAATTTAAAAGGTTAGACTTCTCTAAAATAGACACAAGATGCAAAGATGTATATGTAAAAGATGATTGTACAATAATGCTTATTGACCCTAAAAAGTGTTATAAAAGAAAAGTGAATTTTCCAAGACATTTAATGAAAGGTTTTTTAAAGCTTGAAGTTTTAGATGATTTCATAAAGTATATGGAAAAGATTGATAAGAAGAAAGCTAAGGAATGGAAGAATAAGTTTGATAAGTATTGGCAAAAAGAAAGTCAAAAAGAGAAATACCAAAGAGATGATGAAGATTTATACTTATAGTTTTTACAAGAGGGAGTCAAAGTAAAAGTGAGTTATTTTGAGGCCCTCTTAATTAATTTTATGAATATAAGAATAATATTTAGTAAATACTATTCTTGTTACTTGAACTAACAAATATTAGAAATATATAAGTTTTTAAGGAGGAAGAGTTATGAAAAGTTATGTTGAGATCGTTGATATTGTTGGAAGACAAATTCTAGATTCTAGATGTTTCCCAACAGTTGAAGTTGAAGTTTATTTAGACGATGGTACTGTAGGAAGAGCAGCTGTACCTTCAGGGGCTTCAACTGGTATATATGAGGCTGTAGAACTAAGAGATGGCGATAAAGACAACTATCTAGGAAAGAGCGTTGAAAAGGCTGTAAGAAATGTAAATGAAACTATCGCTGAAGAATTAATAGGTTGTAATGTATTTGACCAAACATATATTGATAAAACAATGATTGAATTAGATGGTACTCCAAACAAAGGAAAACTTGGAGCTAATGCTATTTTAGGTGTATCTTTAGCATGTGCACAAGCAGCTGCTAATTCTTTAGGATTACCTTTATATCAATATATCGGTGGAGTTAACGCTAAGGTATTACCAGTTCCAATGATGAACATTATAAATGGTGGTTCTCATGCAGATAACTCAGTTGATTTACAAGAATTTATGGTTATGCCAGTAGGGGCTAAGACTTTCTCAGATGCTATGAGAATGTGTGCTACAGTATATCATACTCTTAAAAAGACTTTACATGAAAAAGGATATTCAACTGCAATTGGTGATGAAGGTGGGTTCGCTCCTAACCTAAAATCAAATGCAGAGGCTATAGATGTTATAATAGAAGCTATAACTAAAGCAGGTTATAAGCCTGGAGAAGATATGTTCATTGCAATTGATGCAGCTTCTTCTGAATACTACAAAGATGGAAAGTACGTTTTAGAAAACGAAGGAAAGACTTTAACTGCTGAAGAAATGGTAGACTTCTTAGAAGATTGGGTTAACAAGTATCCAATAATCTCAATTGAAGATGGTATGGCAGAAGAAGATTGGGAAGGATGGAAGTTACTTACTGAAAGATTAGGTAAGAAGGTTCAATTAGTTGGAGATGACTTATTTGTAACTAACACTGAAAGATTAGAAATGGGAATTGAAAAGGGAGTAGCTAACTCAATTCTTATTAAATTAAATCAAATAGGTACATTAACTGAAACTTTAAATGCTATTGAAATGGCTAATAGAGCAGGAATGACTGCAGTAGTTTCTCATAGATCTGGTGAAACTGAAGATACAACAATAGCTGATTTAGTTGTAGGAGTTAATGCAGGTCAAATTAAGACTGGGGCACCAGCAAGATCTGAAAGAGTTGCTAAGTACAATCAATTAATTAGAATTGAAGAAGAATTAGAAGATGTAGCTGAATTTAGAGGAAGAAAAGCCTTCTTTAATATTAAATAGTTTAAAAAGATTAAAATCAGTAATAGAAGTGGTTAATTATTACTTCTATTACTTTTTTTATGCTATTATTTAAGAAAACTTCTTTAAAAATATTTGTAAAAAAATGCATAGTGTGATATGATAATTTTATTGTAATATGTATTTATTAGGCTTACTAAGCAGGAGGTGTTCCTATGAAAACTGCATTATTAGTTGTAGAAGTTATATTAGGATTAATAGTTATTGTATCTATATTAATGCAACCAAGTAAATCAGATGCTTTAAGTGGATTAGTACAAGGAAGCAAAAATGAAACTTTCTATGCTAAAAATAAAGTAAGAACAAAGGAAGTAATGTTAGAAAGATTAACAGTTATTTCAATGGTTCTTTTTGCAGCTACTACTTTAGTATTAAACATAATATAAATAAGATAAATTAACAGCTATTTATGTAGCTGTTTATTTTTTTGCTTTAAAATAAAATTTCCTAATCTTCTTGTGACTCTTTTATGGAGAAGATGAATAGCATATAGTGAGATAATAATGGACTGCTAATTTTTATTAAGGAGATGATAAAGTGAACTTATTAATAATATCTGCACTTTGTGGTATAGCAGCTCTACTAGGAAATATTTTCATTATAAAAGGAATTGTTAAAAAGGATCCAGGGGACAATGAAATGCAGGAAATAGCTGGACATATTGAAGAGGGAGCTATGGCTTTTTTAAAGAAAGAGTATAGATATTTAGCTGTTTTCATAGTAGTGGTTGGCCTTACTATAGCAATATTCCTTAAAGTGCAAACTGCAGTGGCGTTTTTAATAGGAGCAGTATTCTCTATTTTAGCAGGTTATGTTGGAATGAGAGTTGCAGTAAAAGCTAATGTTAGAACAGCACAAGCAGCAAAAACAGGAATTAAAGATGCTTTGTCTGTAGCTTTTTCAGGTGGAACAGTTATGGGCTTATCTGTTGTTGGACTAGGACTTTTTGGATTAGGATTACTTACAATTATTTTTGATTTAAATACAGAATATATAACGGGTTTTGGACTTGGAGCATCCTCAATAGCTTTATTTGCAAGAGTAGGGGGAGGCATTTATACTAAGGCTGCTGATGTTGGAGCTGACTTAGTGGGAAAAGTTGAAGCTGGTATACCGGAAGATGACCCAAGAAATCCTGCTGTTATAGCCGATAATGTAGGAGATAATGTAGGGGATGTTGCTGGTATGGGAGCAGATCTTTTTGAATCATATGTAGGTTCTATAATATCTGCAATTACCTTAGGGTCATTATTAACCAATGTATCAGGAAGAGATGGAGCAATATATCCTATGATATTATCAGGGCTTGGAATTATAGCTTCTATTATAGGAATATTATTTGTTAAAAATATAAAGGGTAATAACCCTCAGAAAATATTAAATACAGGTAGTACAATATCAGGAATACTAGTGGTTATATTTGGAGCAATAGCTTGTTATTCTATGTTTAACTCACTAAAACTATTTATTCCGGTAATAGCTGGACTGGCTGTTGGAATGATAATAGGTAAGATAACTGAAGTTTATACATCCTCAGATTATAAGTCAGTAAAACTTATTGCTGATGAATCAGAAACAGGAGCAGCAACTAACATTATTTCAGGATTATCAGTAGGAATGAAATCAACAGTTATTCCAATAATATTAATTGCAATTGGAATCCTAGTAGCTTACTTTGGTGTAGGAGGAGCGTCAGATGCTAAAGTAGGCCTTTATGGTATTGCCCTTTCAGCAGTAGGTATGCTATCAACAACAGCTATTACAGTAGCAGTTGATGCATATGGACCAATTTCTGATAACGCTGGAGGAATTGCTGAAATGGCAAATCTAGATCCAGAGGTAAGAGAGATTACTGATAAATTGGACTCTGTAGGAAATACAACAGCAGCAATTGGCAAGGGTTTTGCTATTGGTTCAGCAGCACTTACAGCCCTAGCTCTATTTGCATCATATGCTCAAGCTGTTAACTTAGAAAAAATTAATCTTTTAGAACCAACAACATTAGTAGGAGTATTTATTGGTGGAATGCTACCTTTCTTATTTGGGGCATTAACAATGTCTTCTGTAGGAAAAGCAGCAACTCAAATGGTTGAAGAGGTAAGAAGACAGTTTAAGGAAAAGAGAGGCATATTAGAAGGAACAGAAAAGCCAGATTATTCAAGATGTGTTGAGATATCAACTCAAGCTGCATTAAGGGAAATGGTTTTACCTGGAATATTAGCAATAGTAATTCCAATAGGTGTTGGTCTTATTCTTGGAGCAGAAGCATTAGCTGGGCTTATTGCTGGGGGAGTAGTTACAGGTGTTCTAATGGCTATTATGATGTCAAATGCAGGTGGAGCTTGGGATAATGCAAAGAAATATATAGAGGGTGGAGCTCATGGAGGTAAGGGAAGTGAAGCTCATAAAGCAGGTGTAGTAGGAGATACGGTTGGAGACCCATTTAAGGATACATCAGGTCCATCCATGAATATATTAATTAAGCTTATGACAATAGTTTCATTAGTATTTGCACCACTTATCATTAAGTATGGAGGAATACTTCTTAATCTAATTAAATAATTATATTGGTTAAAAAATAGAAAAAGATAATAAGGATTTAGTAATTAAACTACATCCTTATTATCTTTATTATTTAAATTTTTTTCTTATCTTAAACTAATGTTTTGGTCTATATTTCTTTCTTAATGCTACTACGCCACCTAATGAAGTCATAGATGCTATTAAAAGCCCTGCAATGTTTGAAGGGTCTCCAGTTTTAACTGGTTCAGATGGTTTAACTTCAGGTGTAACAGGAGTTTCTGGAACTTCTGGTGTTGGTGGAGGAGTTAATCCTTTAATAGTTAATGTTTGAGTTAATACTATTGGAGCTTCATCACCATAAGTTACTTTAACATTATAAGTTATAACCCTATCTTCATAGCTAGGTTTTATAGCTAAGTTCCATCCATCTCCAGCACCATAACCTGGAGCTACTGGAATAAAGTGATTTAATGAGTCTTCTTCACTTTCACCTTCTTCACCCATAACTGGAAGTGGTAATAAAGTTAAATCATCCTTAAATTCTTCTTGAATTTCTAAATCAACATGAACGTTTGGTTCATTATTAAAATTAGGATCTTCTTCAGCATTGTTGTTTATTGTTACATCAACTTTATATGGGGTATATTCATTATCTTCATTTGGATTAATAGATACATTTTCTCCGCCAGCTAAAGAAGCTGTAATATTACGTTCAGCATTAGCCTTTATAGTAAGATTTTGTTTTACAATCTTAGTTTCTGTAGAATCAGACTTAACAATTACATTAAAATAAGCATTTATATCATCATAATAGGTACCTTCAGCCACTTCTAATTGGATATCTGAATTAGCACTTTGATCAGGTGCTAAGGTTCCTATATTATGTGTAGCATCTCCTACAATAGATAATAAATCTCTATATTCTTCTGGAATTTCAATGGCTGAAGTAACATTATTTAATGGAATATCACCACTATTTTTTACAGTTGCAGTTGTTTCGTAAGTTGGATAAGTTCCATCTTCATTTGCTTCTATAGTATTATTATTTAAAACAGATACAGATATATCACTATTAACTTGAGAATTTAAAGAAGATGCTCCATAGTTACTTGTAATAGTTTTAGTTTCGCCAGGTTGAATAGTTATATCTTCCCAATACATAACTACACAACTATCCCCATTGTGGTAATCTTCGTTTATTTCATTATTCCATATATTGCTTGCATCATCAGCTAACCAATTAGTAAATTGAACTTTAGTTGGTTTTGAATCTCTTGAAAAAGTATATTTAGCTACAGCTGAAGGATTTTCTAAATTATCATAAGCAAACCAATAATTTGGAACTTGAGTACCAGTAAGTTCTTTTCCTGTATCAAAGCTTCCTACACCAGGAACATTAAAAGGTGCACGATCATTTGTACCAACATAAGTATCAAGCATTGTTTTAAATGAGAAAGTTTTAGCTTCATTACTAGTATTAGTGAAAGTATAAGTCATAGCAGTAGAGTCTTCATAAGAAGATCCTGGACTCTTAGCTAAGCCTAAATTACGATCTACTTTAATGCCTTTATCAGATTGATATGAAGATTTTATAGAATTTCCGCTTTTTGAAGTATTTTGCCAGCTTCCAGTATATTCACCTAAGTCACCTGTGGTTAATACCTCTAAATCATCACCTACTTTTAGAACTTCAGCATTTGTATATCCAAACAATAATCTGACGTCATTATCATTATCATTTGTTGGGTCTCCTCCAGTGGTCATAATAGTAAATTGACCACCACGAATTGCATTAACTAATAAAGAATCATTAGAAATTTTGTAATCTTCAGTATCGCTGTATAAAGTCAAAATTGAATTGGATTTTTCTTCAGCAGCACTTGTAGAAACAACAGGCATTATTACTAATGAGGTTGTAAGAGCTGCTGCAAGAATTAATGATAAAAATTTTCTTTTCATAAATTTACCTCCCACAAAATGTAAATACAAATACAATTATATCCATTTAATGGGAATGCTATCAATAAGAAAAGTTACAAATCGTTCACAAAAAGTTGACAAAAACTTTTAAAATATCCTTTCTAAATATTACTCATGAATAATATTTAGAAAGCAAATGTCACAAAATAAAGAATGTAGTAGAATATATGAAAGTATCCTAAAGTAGTGCAATATGGTAATATAATAAATAGATTAGTTATTTTTAGAATGGGAAATATAATTAATGAAATATTATTCAAATATATAGGAGGTAATAATGGGAATAAAAGATACATTATTAGAATTCATGCGTGAAGAAGCATATAGACCGATGGATATTCAAGAACTAGTTTCAGTTTTTGACATTAATCCTGATGAATATAGAGCATTTAAAAAGACATTAAAAACAATGGAGAAGGAAGGGCTTATTTTTAGAACTAAAAAAGATAAGTTTGCGCTTCCAGAAAGATTAGGACTTATTACAGGTAAACTACAAGCTCATGCTAAAGGATTTGGTTTCTTAATTCCAGAAGTAGAGGGAGAAAAGGATGTTTTTATTCCAAGTTCTTTTATAAATGGAGCTATGAATGGAGATAGAATACTTGTACAAATTACTAGGGAAGATAAGAACGGAAAGAAGAGAGAAGGAGAAGTAATTCAAATTCTAGAAAGAGGTAATACAAAGATTATTGGTGTATATGAAGACAGCAAAAACTTTGGATTTGTAATTGCAGAAGATACAAGGATTAGCCAAGATATATTTATATCTAAAAAGGACAGAAATGGTGCTAAAGACGGAGATGTTGTAGTTGTAGAAATTACTAAGTGGCCAGAGAAGAGAAGAAGTCCTGAAGGTGTAGTTAAAGAAGTGCTTGGACAAAAGGGTGATAAGGGGTTAGATATTCTAACTATAATTAAAAAGTATGGTCTTCCAGAAGAGTTCCCACCTAAGGTTCAAGCTTTTACAGCAGGTATTGACGAGGAAATACCTTTAAAAGAATATAAGAGAAGAAAAGATCTTAGAGATGTTAGAATGGTAACTATTGATGGAGAAGATGCTAAGGATTTAGACGATGCAGTTTCTATAGAAAGACTTGATAATGGAAGATACAGATTAGGGGTTCATATAGCAGACGTATCTCATTATGTTAGAGAAAAGAATCCTTTAGATAAGGAAGCTTTAAAGAGAGGTATATCAGTATACTTAATAGATAGAGTTATACCTATGCTTCCTAAGAAGTTATCTAATGGTATTTGTTCATTAAATCCTAAGGTAGATAGATTAACACTTTCTTGTATCATGGTCATAGATGGTAGTGGTAAGGTTTTAGACCATGAAATTGTTGAATCTGTAATAAGAACAAATGAAAGAATGACTTATACAGATGTAACTAAGATACTTAAGGATAATGATCCAGAGCTAAGTAAGAGATATGACTATCTTTTAGATGATTTTAAAGCAATGGAAGAACTTTGTAATATTTTATATAAGAAGAGAACAAAAAGAGGGGCTATAGATTTTGAGTTTGAGGAATCTAAAATTATATTAAATGAATTTGGTAAGCCTATTGATATTAAGCCTTATGAAAGAGAAATAGCAAATAGAATAATAGAAGAATTTATGCTTGTTTGTAATGAAACAGTGGCTGAGCATATGTTCTGGAGTCACTTACCATTTGTTTATAGAATTCATGAAGATCCAGATGAAGAAAAGCTTGAAAAGTTTAGAGAATTTATATATAACCTAGGCTATATTGTTAAATGGAATGGAGAGGTTAAACCTAGAAATCTTCAAGAAATTTTAGAAAAGGTAAGGGGTAAGAAAGAAGAAACAGTTGTAAGTACTTTACTTTTAAGAAGCATGATGAGAGCAAAATATTCTCCTGAATGTGTAGGGCACTTTGGTCTTGCAGCTAAGTATTATTGCCACTTTACTTCACCAATTAGAAGATATCCAGATTTACAAATTCATAGAATAATTAAGGAATTTATAAATGGTAAGATAGATGATGATAGAAGTAAGAAGTTAACAGCTCTTGTTGATTATGCAGCAAGACAATCTAGTGAAACAGAAAATATTGCAACAGAGGCAGAAAGAGAAGTTGATGACCTTAAGAAGGCTGAATATATGTTAGATAGAATTGGAGAAGAGTTTGAAGGTATTGTATCTTCAGTTACTTCTTTTGGTATGTTTGTAGAATTACCTAACACAATTGAAGGACTAATTCATATAACAGCTTTAGATGATGATTACTATATTTATGATGAAAATCATTTATGCTTAATGGGTGAAAGAAGTAAGAAGATTTATAGATTAGGTGATTTTGTTAAGGTTAGATGTAGCAAGGTAGATATTCCAAACCGTGAAATATATTTTGATATGGTAGAAGATGAATATATTAGGGAAGAAATTAAGGCTAGCAAGGAATTAGCTGAAAAAATATCTGAAGTTAAGCAAGAACTTAAAGAGGAAGACGTTGAAGAAACAGATGATAATATATTATAATTTATAAAAGAAATAAAAGCTAAGTAGGTGAGAAATTTGGTAAGAAAAAAGAATAGTAATTCCTTAGCTGAAAATAGAAAAGCACGTCATGACTACTTTATTGAAGAAACTATGGAGGCAGGATTAGCTCTAGTTGGTACAGAAGTTAAATCAATTAGAGGAGGTAAGTGTAATTTAAAGGATAGCTATGCAGATATAGAGAATGGTGAAATTCTTATAAAGCAAATGCATGTAAGCCCATATGAACAAGGAAACATTTTTAATGTTGATCCTATGAGAAATAGAAAGTTATTACTTCATAAGGAAGAAATTTTTAGACTTCAAGGATTAGTTCAAAGGGATGGATATACTTTAATTCCATTATCACTTTATCTAAAGAATGGTAGAGTTAAGGTTGCTCTTGGGGTTTGTAAAGGTAAGAAGAATTATGATAAGAGAGATTCTATGCTAGAAAAAGCTGCTAAGAGAGATATGGATAGAGCTATTAAAAATAGTGGCAGATATTAGTTAGGATAAAAAAAGAGAATAAAGATGCCTGAATATCTAAATCTATGATTTAGTAATATGAGGGTACTCTGTGAGTAAGAGAGATAAGGTGGAGAAATTGCTTGGTAATTTCTCTGCCTTTTTTTGTAGTAAAGTAAGGAGGTAAAAAGGTAAAAAGGATAATCAGGATAAAAGAGATAATAAAGTTGAAGAGGAAACTCTGCTATCGCTAGAGTTTCTGGAATATATAGATCGGCAGTGGTAATTATGAAAGTTTTATTTGTGGGAATAGGATTTTGATTTTAAGTTGAGTTTGTGAGAGCGA
>NZ_JADPAA010000004.1:102768-225645 GCF_015669365.1 Clostridium sp. 1001283B150210_160208_E6
TATAGATCGGCAGTGGTAATTATGAAAGTTTTATTTGTGGGAATAGGATTTTGATTTTAAGTTGAGTTTGTGAGAGCGAAGGTACGAGGTAAGATAAAAAAGATAATCGGGATAAAAGAGATAATAAAGTTGAAGAGGAAACTCTGCTGTCGCTAGAGTTTCTGGAATATATAGATTGGAAGTGGTAATATGAAAGTTTTATTTGTGGAAATAGGGTTTTGATTTTAAGTTGAGTTTGTGAGAGCGAAGGTACGAGGTAAGATAAAAAAGATAATCAGGATAAAAGAGATAATAAAGTTGAAGAGGAAACTCTGCTATCGCTAGAGTTTCTGGAATATATAGATCGGAAGTGGTAATTATGAAAGTTTTATTTGTGGGAATAGGATTTTGATTTTAAGTTGAGTTTGTGAGAGCTAAGGTACGAGGTAAGATAAAAAAGATAGCCAGGATAAAAGAGATAATAAAGTTGAAGAGGAAACTCTGCTGTCGTTAGAGTTTTTGAAATATATAGATCGGCAGTGGTAATATGAAAGTTTTATTTGTAAGAGAGAAGTTTTGATTTTAACTTAAGTTTATGAGAGAAGAGTGAGAGTGATTAATTTAAAATTTTTATTTGGATTTTATTTACTGTTATGATATAAGAGCAGAAAGTTAAGAAGTTAAAAAGATAAGAAGTTAAAAAGTTATAGGAAAAATGCGGGGTTAGGAAGATAATAAGGATGAAAATGATAATAAAGATGAGGATGAAACTTTGCTTCGTTAGCGTTTCTTTTTTTAGTTAAATTAAAAATAAAAATAATATTATTAATATAAATAATAAATCTTAGAAAAATTCTTTTATAATAAAAATTCTAATAAATATAACAATATATAAATATAACAATATATAAATACATAGCAAAAATGCAGATTGAGGGAGGAGTTGGTGGAGCTATGAATTATTTTATAAAATAAAAAAATAGCTTCAAAAAAATTTTGGAAGCTATAGAGAGAGTTTTTAAATAAATTTTTATATATTTTCTATAGTGAAGTTATAAAATGGTTGGTATTCTACTGAAGTTGATTCTCCTGTGATTAAAAATAAAGCATATGCTAAGATGTACATGAGAATTAAAACTAGAAGAACAGTTCGTAAGGTTAATCTTTTTTCTTTTATTACCGATAACACATCGCTGATCCAAATCTCCATAAATTTTTCTCCTTTGTTTAATAAGTTCAGTAGTAGTATTCTCTTTTATTTATAGAATTATTTTCAAAAAATCATATTTATACGTGGCAATTATTTCAGAGGGCCGTCACATTGACAGTGAATTTTTTATATTATATAATGAATTCACTGAAGAAATTAAAAACTAAATATTGCAATTTGTTTTGAAAGTTCTTCTTATCAACATGGGGGCGTTTTGGCTTCGACGGGGGTAAGATGGGTTTGATAAGCGAGCCGAGGTAAGCATGTTCCCTCGTTAATCAAGTATGCATTAAAGATAAACGCAGAAGATAATTTTGCATTAGCAGCTTAATATAGCCGCTCATCAGTCCAGGATGCCTACGTCTTGGGTAGCTGGTGTCATAAAGTAGGAAACGAAGTCTAGCAAAGCTTTGAGCTAGAGGGGTATTTATGAAGCTAGGGAGTGAGGAGTTTGTTTGTGAGCTAACTCATGACCGAAATTTTAATCACAAACTACGCTCGTAGAAAGTCAGGCTGGTCTGCTTTCGGACACGGGTTCGACACCCGTCGCCTCCACCATAGAAAAAAACTGTACTTTTAGTAGTACAGTTTTTTATTTTCACAAATTTAATTTTCCTTTTTATTAGAACTCCTTAAGTATTTAAATTAAGTATCTTCTACCATTATTTCTATCTTAACACAGTATTGATTTTCATCTTTTGTTGAAAGTTCATTTAGGGGATATTCCTCATAGGCATCACTACATATGCGTAAATTATTTTCTTTTATAAACTCATATAATTTTTCATAAAGATCATCAGATTCTCCATAAGCACATCTTCCATAGAAAACTGCATACTTACCTTCAGGCTTATATGAATTTTGTTCATTTATAGCTTTAAAGTAATATTGAGTTACATATAAAGGAGTTCCTGCTTCAATGTCTTCCTTACTAATAATAGCACCAAGGGGATAACCTATATCAATTCCATTTTCATAAGCGAAATTATAAAATGAAATAGCAGACCCATTAGAGGAGTCTTTAGAAGCTATAGGGCCTAAGAAAATAGGTTCTTTCTTTTTGTATTCAATATTTATACTATTTTCTTTATATTTAATAGCTTCCTCTGCCATATCAACATAAAGTTGCATAACTTCTAATATACGCTTAAGCTTTTTTATTTCAGTTAATATATGTTTTTTCTGTGAGCTAAATAAGGAGAACATTTCTTCAGGAGTACGTATATCAATATATCTTCTTATTTCTTCAATTCCGATTCCAATTTCCCTAAGAGAGGTAATTAAATATGCTGTGGTTAATTGATTTCTAGTATAATAGCGGTAGCCATTTTTACCACGGAATTCTGGTGACAACAGTCCAATTTGATCATAATATCTTAAATTTTCACGTTTAATACCTGTAAGAGCAGAGAACTCCTTAATTTGCATATTAGACCCATCTTTCATAATAACCTCCAAATTTTAAATTACTATTGACATTAAAGTTACTTTAAGCTTTATAATACCACTGAAAATAAATTTTATCAAAATTACTTACATAATGGAGGTAAACTATGAAGTATTTAAAACTATTCCTAAAAGAAAGAAAAGGCAAAGTAGGAATAACATTAATCATGCTTTTAGGACAAGCAGTAGGGACATTATTAATTCCATTTCTAATAGCAGGGATTGTAGATAATGGAATTTTAAAAGGTGATATGAATGAGATTCTTAATATAGGTGGCCAAATGCTATTAGTTCTTTTAATAACAACAGTGGCAGCTGTACTAGGAAGTTATTATTCTGCTGACCTTGCTGCAGTGTTTGGATATTACATGAGAGATAAGATTTTCCGTAAGAGTCAGGAGTTATCTATTCATGACTTTGACACTATTGGAGTTTCTTCTATGATTACACGTACAACTTCAGATATTTCTAATCTGCAACAGACTTTTGGGTTGGTCTTACAGCTTATAGTTCCAGCCCCACTTATTATTGTTGCATCTATAGCTATGACAACATATACTAGTTTAACTTTAGCATTGGTACTTATTTTATCTGTAGTAATATTTATAGTTTTTGCTAGGTTAGTACTTAAGAAATCAATATTTATTTCTAAAAGGGTTCAGGATAAATTGGATTATATTAATCAAGTAATAAGAGAATCTATTACTGGAATCCGTGTTATTCGTGCTTTTGGAAATGAAGAATACGAGGAAGATAGAGCAGGTAAAGCCTTTAAGAATTATGCTACAGATATGATAAAGCTAAATAAGATATTTGCTGTATTAAATCCTACAATATGGCTTATGATTGGCGTGTCCGTAGCTATTATAGTTTGGGTAGGTGGAGTATTTTCTATGAAGGGGTCAATGGAAATTGGCCAGATAACTGCTGTAACTGAATATTCTATTATTACATTAAGCTATTTAATATTGGCTACAACAACAAGTGTTACTCTTCCTAAAATGAAATCATGCCTTGATCGTATAGAGGAAGTTTTGGAAATCAATCCAGAGATTCAGGATTTTAATATAGAAAAGAAATGTGCAAAGGACGATTGTGCAGTGGTTGAATTTGAAAATGTGTCTTTCTTTTATAAGGGGGCAGAGGAACCTGTTATAAGAGATATATCATTTTCATGTAATAAAGGTGAGACAACAGCTATTATTGGAAGTACAGGCTCTGGTAAGAGTACTATTGCTAACCTTATTTTAAGGTTACATGACATAGATCAAGGAGAAATTCGAATAAATGGTGTGGATATAAGATGTCTTTCTCAAAAGGAATTAAGAGATACAATTGGTTACGTTCCTCAAAAAGCCTTTTTATTTAGTGGGACAATTGAGGATAATTTAAGGATGGGATATAAAGAGGCAACTAAAGAAGATATGGAGAGAGCATTAAGTATTTCTCAATCAAAATCTTTTGTAGATAAATTACCTATTGGGCTAAAGTCTGAGGTCTCCCAAGGTGGATCAAATTTCTCAGGTGGGCAGAAGCAACGTTTGTCTATTGCAAGAGCTCTAATTAGGAAGGTCCCAATTTATATTTTTGATGATAGTTTTTCTGCTTTGGATTTAAAGACAGATTCAGCACTTCGTAAATCACTTAAAGAAAATATGAGAGATGCAGCTAAGATAATAATTGCACAGAGAGTAAGTACAATTATGGATGCAGATCAAATCCTTGTGTTAGATGAAGGAAAATTAGTTGGCATTGGAAAACATATTGACTTAATGAAAAACTGCTCTGTATATCAAGCAATTGCTAAAAGTCAGATGAGTATAGAGGAGGTTTGATTTTATGAAGAAGGATAAAAAGAAAGAAACAGTAGTTTTTAGTGAGGATATTCCTAAAAATACAAAGAAAACTATTAGAAGATTAATGGAAACATTAAAAACTCAAAATAAGAAGTTAATAATTGTAGGTGTATTAGCACTACTTAGCAGTATATTTTATGCAGTTATTCCACTTATGGTTGGGGTAGCTATAAATAATCTAGTAAATGCAATTAATAGCTTTGATAAATCTGTAAGTGTTTTATCAATGGTGGCGCAGGCACTAGCTATGCCAGTTTTAATGCTGGTACTAATATCTATTGTTAATAGTTTTCTTACTTATATCCAGCAATATATAATATCTAGTGTTGGAGAGAATTTAACTTTATCATTACGTAAAGATATTAGTAAGAAAATAAATAAGCTTCCATTGAAATATTTTGACTCACATAAAAAAGGGGATGTTATGAGTAGAGTAACAACTGACCTTGAAAAAGTATCCCTAGTAATGCAGGTCGGTTTTATGCAGTTTATATCTTCTTGTTTTACAATTATCTTTACAATTATCTCAATGCTTATATTAAATTTAAAGTTATCCTTATTAATTTTTATATTCATTGGAATTAGTGCTATTGCAACAAATTATGTATCAAGTTTAAGTCAACGTTATTATGCATATAATTTTGATGCTATGGGTGAATTAAGTGGAAAAATTGAAGAAGTGTACTCTGGAAATCCTATTGTAAAAATATTTAATCAACAAGAGAATGTAATTCAAGAAGTGACTGAGCTTAATAAAAAGCAGTTTGAAGCTAATAGAAAGGCTCAGTTTATAGATTTTGCTATATATCCAACTATTCGTCTTTTAAATCAATTAGGATTTATAGCAACAGCTATTGTAGGCGGAATAATGACACTTAATGGACAGATTTCATTAGGTGGAATTCAAGCGTTTTTACAATACGTAAATCAAGTATCTGAGCCTGTAACTCAAGCTTCTTATGTTATTATGTCTCTACAATCTGCTATTGCTGGGGCTGAGAGAGTTTTTGAGTTATTAGATGAAGAAGAAGAGGTTGCAGATAATAAGTTAAATGAATTCTCATTTGATAAGAATCTTATATCTAAGGGAAAGGTAGATTTCAAAAATGTAAAGTTTGGATATACAGATGAGAAAACTTTAATTAAGAATTTAAATCTTGAAGTAAAACCAAATGAAATGGTAGCTATTGTTGGGTCAACAGGTGGAGGAAAAACTACATTAATTAACTTGATAATGCGTTTTTATGAATTAAATGGAGGAGCTATATCAATTGATGGAGTTAATATTAATGAGATTCCTAGAAATATATTGCGTAGACAAATTGGGATGGTTCTTCAAGATACATGGCTATTTGAAGGGACAATAGCTGAAAATATTGCTTATGGTAAGATGGATGCTACTCGTGAAGAAATAATAGCTGCTGCAAAAGCTGCTTGCTGTGACCATTTTATTCGTACACTAGAGCATGGATATGATACAGTAATATCTAGTGAAACATCTAATGTTTCTCAAGGACAAATGCAGCTCTTAACTATTGCTCGTGCTATGTTAACAAATCCTACAGTTATGATATTAGATGAAGCTACATCAAGTGTAGATACAAGGACAGAAGTAGAAATTCAAAAGGCTTTATCAAGACTTATGAAGGATAAAACGAGTTTTGTCATAGCACATAGATTGTCAACTATTCAAAATGCAGATATGATTTTAGTTGTTAAAGATGGAGATATTATAGAAAGAGGAACTCATCAAAGTCTTCTAGAACAAAATGGTTTCTATGCATCTCTTTATTACAGTCAATTTGAAGTGGCAAATTAGATGATTTAATAAAATTTATAGGTAGAAATGTATGAAAAAGAACTAGATTACAAATATATAATCTAGTTCTTCTAAGTTTTAATTTAGTATTCTTTTAATTATGTTATTCAGCTATTTGAGGAACAAAAAAATAATCCTATAAGCTAGTAATTATGTGGATTAGTATAATATTATCTAAATTAGGTTAATGTAATTTTAATAAAAGCTTTATTAGGAGGTAGTAAAAATGTGTACAGCATTAACTTTAAAAACAAAAGATGGATATAGTTTATTTGGAAGAAATATGGATTTATCATACTCTTTTAATCAAGCAGTTACCTTAGTACCTAGAAATTATGAATATAGAGATAGAGTTACTGGAAATATGAAAAAAACTAAATACGCAATATTAGGTATGGCAAGTGTTATAGGTGATTATCCAGCATTTGCAGATGCATTTAATGAGAAAGGGCTAGGATGTGCAGGTCTAAATTTTCCTGGTTACTCTTACTTAGAAGATAAGCCAGTTTTAGGCAAAAATAATTTAGCTCCATATGATTTGATTATATGGATACTATCAAATTTTGAAACTGTAGATGAGGTTTTAAGAGAATTAGGAAATGTAGAATTAGTTGCAGTTCCAATTGATGAAAAAACACCACTTCCAACTCTTCATTGGATTGTTGCAGATAAAAATGGAAAATCTATAGTTATAGAAAAAACAAAAGAAGGTTTAAAATTTTATGAGAACCCAATTGGAGTTATGACTAATTCCCCAACATTTGATTGGCATTTAACTAATTTGAATGAGTATATGAAAACTACGCCAATTCAACCAGAACCTATAAAGTGGGGAGATAAAGAATTAAAACCATTAGGAGTAGGCCTTGGAACAAATGGATTACCAGGAGGATTTTCAGGAGTAGATAGATTTGTAAGAATAGCATATTTAAAATCAACTTTTTCAGAAGCAGAAGATTTAATGACTGGGATAAGTCAATTTTTTCATATGTTAAATAATGTAGCAATGCCAAAGGGTGCTGTTATAAGTGATAATTTAGATGATATAACCTTATATACTTCATGTATGTGCCAACAAAAAGGTATATATTATTATACAACATATAACAATAATGGAATAAGTGCTATAGATATGAATAAAGAAGATTTAGATGCTGGGGAAATTAAGAGATTTGAGTATTTAGATAAATTACATATTACGTATCAAAATTAAAGTTCATTTATTTTATTGTTCTAAATAATTGATATAAGAAATAACTAGCCTTTTATATTACCATAACTCTTTTAATTTAAAATATTTTATATTATCATAAATATTAAGGAGATGGTTGTATGTTTAGTTATGAAGTAATTCAAAGCTTAAATGACCTAGAGCTTTCTGTATATAACTATATAGTAGAAAATTCACATAAAATAATAAAGATGAAAATAAAAGATGTTGCTAATGAGGCCCATGTATCAACTACAACTATTTTGAGGTTTTGTAAAAAACTTGGATGTGATGGTTATTCAGAATTTAAGGTTAAGTTTAAGCTATATTTAGATAAGAAGGTTGAAAATGGTCAAAAAGATGATTTGGATGAAATCGTAGACAGCCTGAAAAAATACAAAAATAAGGAGTTTCAGGATAAGTTACATAATATAGTAGATGTTATAAGAGAGTCTAAAGGGATAATTTGGATTGGATTGGGCAATTCGGGGGCTTTGGGAAAGTATGGAGCTAGGTACTTTTCAGGAGCAGGAAAATTTAGTTTAGCAATTGATGATCCATATTTTCAAATAGAAGGAAATGTATTTGAGGGATGTTCTGTTATTGTTTTATCTGTGTCAGGCGAAATAGATCAAACTATTAGATTAGTCAATACTTTAAAATCTTTAAATTGTAATATAATTAGTATCACAAATAGAGAAAATTGTACTTTAGCTAAAATATCAAACCATAATATTTCATATTATGTACCGTATACTAAACATAATATGAATGATATGACAACTCAAATTCCTGTTATGTATATAATAGAAACATTAGCAAGAAGACTATTTAGTGAAAAATTAAGTTAATATAAAAGACCTACAAGAAAAATGTCAAGTGTTTGTAGGTCTTTTTTTGTGTAAAAAAATATATTTTTTACTTTGTAATAAAATTCTTTGAAACCAATTACATTTTTTATGGTCCTAATCTTACTGACAAATTAAGTTTTACCATTATATAATGACATTGTGAAATTTATACAGGAGAGGAGAAGCTATGAAAAAGGTAGAGAATAAAATAATGCTAATTACATATTCTGATTCTCTAGGAAAGAATCTTTCAGAATTAAAAGAGATTTTAGATAAGCATATTAAAGATGCTATCGGCGGAATTCATATACTACCTTTCTTTCCTTCATCAGGGGATAGAGGATTTGCTCCAATGACTTATAAAAAAGTAGATCCAGCCTTTGGAACATGGAAAGATATAGAGGAGTTAAGCAAAAAATATTTTCTAATGTATGACTATATGATTAATCATATTTCAGCGCAAAGTGAATATTATCAAGATTTTCTAGGCAAAAAAGATGAATCAGAATATAAGGACTTATTTATAAGATATAAGAATTTTTTTGAGAATGGTGGTCCTTCTGAAGAACAAGTAGATATGATTTATAAAAGAAAGCCAAGAGCACCATATGTAATGGCAAATTTCAAAGATGGTACAGAAGAAAAAGTATGGTGTACCTTTGATGAAGAACAAATTGATATCCATTGTGATTCGCAAAAAGGAAAAGAATTTGCTAAAGAAAACCTTGAGTTTTTAGCGAAGAATGGAGCTGCAATGATAAGGTTAGATGCCTTTGCATATGCGACTAAAAAAATAGATACAAACTGTTTCTTTGTCGAACCGGAGGTATGGAACTTACTAAAGGAGTGCGATGAAATATTAAAGCAATATGATGTAAAGCTTTTACCAGAAATTCATGAACATTACTCAATGCAATTAAAGATTGCAGAAAAAGGATATTATGTTTATGATTTTGCCCTACCAATGCTTTTATTAAATGCATTATATTATGGAAATGGTACTTATTTAAAGAACTGGCTTGATATATGTCCTAAAAATCAATTTACAACATTAGATACTCATGATGGTATAGGAGTAGTTGATGTAAAGGACTTAATGCCAGATGAAGAGATAATGAGAACTAAGGAGGATGTATTTAAGTTTGGAGCAAATGTAAAGAAGATATATAATACTTCTGCTTATAATAATTTAGATATATACCAGCTTAATTGCACATATTATTCGGCATTAGGTGATAATGATAAGGCTTATCTTTTAGCAAGAGCAATTCAATTTTTTGCACCGGGGATACCTCAAGTTTATTATGTTGGTATGCTTGCAGGTAAAAATGATCTAGAGCTTTTAGAAGAAACAAAAGTAGGTAGAAATATTAATCGTCACTACTATACTAAGGAAGAAGTAGCTGAAGAAGTTAATAGAAATGTAGTTGGCGATTTGTTAGAGCTTATGAGATTTAGAAACACTCATAAAGCGTTTAATTTAGATGGTGATATAAACGTAGATTTAGATGGAGAAAGTATCATTACAATAACAAGAAAATATGAAGAAAATTATGCTACATTAAAAGCTAATTTAAAAACATATGATTTTAAAATTATACATTCATGATAAAAGGAGAGAATAACATGAAAGAAAAAATAAATAATTTTATGAATGATACAATAATACCAAATATACTTAAGTTCGTTAATCTTAAAGGGATTGTAGCTTTAAAGGATGGAATATTATTTACATTACCATTATTAATGATAGGGTCTATATTTCTATTAATAGCTAATTTTCCATATCAACCATTTACAGATTTTATTAATAGCCATGGTTGGGCAGATCCATTAGCACAAATTAATGGTGCTACATTTAATATAATAGCATTAATAGCTGTTGTTGGTGTTGCATATTCTTATGTTAAGAATGAAGGATATGAGGCTTTATCAGCAGGGGTTATTGCATTTGCAGTTTTTCTAATTGTAACTAATTCATATGCTGTAAATGGAGATGGTGCAAAGGTTACTAATGTAATATCAAAGGATTGGACTAATGGACAAGGTATGATAACAGCTATAATCATTGGTTTAGTAGTTGGTGCTGTTTATTCTTGGTTTATGAAAAAAGGTATAAAGATAAAGATGCCTGAAGGAGTTCCAAGTGGTGTTGCTAACTCATTTGCGTCATTAATTCCAGGAGCTGTTTTAATTACAGGTGCAATGTTTGTTTATGTATTCTTTAAATTTGTGTTAGATACAACAATGGTAGAATTTATATATAAAATAATTCAAACACCATTACAAGGTATGACTGACTCAATAGGTGGAGTAATAGTGTATTGTTTAATTGCTACTATTTTATGGTGGTTCGGTGTTCATGGAGGAACTATAGTTACAGGAATTATGTTACCAATATTACTTTCAAATATTTCTGCAAACCAAGCAATTATAGATGGTGGTAATGCATTAACTATTGCTAATGGAGCTCATATTGTTACAGATCAATTTACATCTGCTTACATAAATCTTACAGGTACAGGTATTACTCTAGGTCTTGTATTATATATGGCATTCTTTGCAAAGTCAACACAATGTAAACAACTAGGTAAATTATCATTAGTACCAGGTTTATTCAATATAAATGAGCCAGTTATTTTTGGTACTCCAATAGTAATGAATCCATTCCTACTAGTACCATTCGTATTAACTCCAACTGTTGTAGGTATACTTTTATATTGTGCAGTTAGCTTTGGTTTAGTTCCACCATTTAGTGGTGTTGTTGTTCCTTGGACATGCCCTCCAATTATATCAGGATTCTTACTTGGTGGATGGAAAATGGCAGTAGCTCAAGTTGTAATATTATGTATCTCATTTGGAATCTACTTCCCATTCATAAGAAAAGTAGATTTAATGAATTTAGAAAACGAAAAATTAGCTAATAGATAGGGAGTAATTATATGTACTATAGTAAGACGAAAAACTTCCCAGAAAACTTCTTGTGGGGTGCTTCAACATCTGCTTATCAAGTAGAGGGAGCATATAATGAAGATGGAAAGGGATTATCAGTTCAAGATACAAAAGATGTTGTACCAGGTACTACAGACTTTAAAGTAGCAAGTGATCATTATCATAGATATAAGGAAGATATTAAGCTTTTTGCAGAAATGGGATTTAAGGCATATAGATTTTCTATAGCTTGGACTAGAATCATACCAGATGGTGATGGAGAAGTAAATCCATTAGGAGTTAAGCATTATAGTGATCTTATAGATGAATGTTTAAAATATAATATAGAACCAATAGTAACAATGTATCATTTTGATTTACCGGATGCTCTAGATAAAATTGGTGGATGGGGTAATAAGAGAACAATAGCTGCTTTTTGTAAATATGCAAAAGTTCTATTTGAAAACTATGGAAATAAGGTTAAGTATTGGCTTACTATAAATGAACAAAATATGATGGTTCTTCATGGCGCTGCTATAGGAACTGTTAAAGGAAAGGTAAGCGATGTTCAAAAGGAGTTATATCAACAAAATCACTATATGTTACTTGCGCAAGCAAAAGTAATGAAAATGTGTCATGATATGTGTCCTAATGGAAAGATTGGTCCTGCACCCAATATTAGTGAGGTATATCCATTAACATCAAGACCAGAAGATTTTCTTGCAGCTCAGAACTTAAATGCTATTAGAAATTGGCTTTACTTAGATATAGCTGTTTATGGTAAATATAATCCTCTTGCATGGAGCTACATGGAAGAGAAGGGGATTATACCTGAAATTGAAGAGGGAGACTTTGAAATATTTAAAGCTGCTAAACCAGACTTCATAGCTTTTAATTACTATAATACTTCTACTGTTTCTGAAAGTTTAATTACAGATGAAAAAGTAGGTCCTGATGATGGTGATCAACAAATTGAATTAGGAGAAAGAGGAGTTTATAAAGCTGAATATAATCCTAATTTAAGAAGAACTCCATTTAACTGGGAAATTGACCCTGTTGGATTTAGAGCAACATTAAGAAGTGTATACGAAAGATATCATTTACCTGTAATAATTACAGAGAATGGTTTGGGTGAATATGATGATCTTAATGATGATGAAACTGTAAATGATGATTATAGAATAGATTATTTAAGAGAACAAATTGAGCAAGCTAAACTTGCAATTACAGATGGTGTTGAATTATTTGGATTTTGTCCTTGGTCGGCATTGGATTTAGTAAGTACACATTCTGGCTTTAAAAAGCGTTATGGATTCATATATATAGATAGAGATGAATTTGATTTAAAAGATTTAAAGCGTATAAGAAAAAAGAGTTTCTATTGGTATAAAGATGTTATAAATAGTAATGGTGAAATACTATAGAATTATAAGAGTGTAGAGAGTAGCTTACATTAGTAGATTAATAATCTGCTGATGTAAGCTTATTTTAGAGCTTAATAAAATTAATTGCAAATTTAGAAACTAAGGAGAATTAGTTATGGGAAATAGAGTTTTTTGCATAGGTGAATTATTAATAGATATGATTTGTGTTGATAACAAAGGACTAAAGGATGGAGAAAAGTTTGAAAAAAAAGCTGGCGGGGCACCTGCTAATGTTGCTGCAAGTATTAGCAAATTAGGTGGAAAGTCATATTTTTTAGGTCAAGTAGGTAATGATTTCTTTGGAACATACTTAGTTGAAATGTTAAAAAGTTTAAATATAAACACAGATATGACAGTGAAAGATGGAAATACTACTTTAGCTTTAGTTGGAATTGATGTTAGTGGAGAACGTAATTTTGATTTTATTAGAGGAAGTGATGGAGATTATTCGTTTGATAAAATTGATACATCTAAAATAACATCTTCAGATATAATTCATTTTGGATCAGCGACAGGTTTTTTAGATGGAGAATTAAAGAAAACATATTTCAGTTTATTAAAATATGCTAAAGAGAACGGTATATATATATCATTTGATCCTAACTATAGAGATACATTAATAAAAGATTATATGTTAGACCAATTTGTAAGTGAGTGTATTGAGTTTTTGAAGGTATGCAATTTTGCGAAGTTAAGTGATGAAGAATTAACATTAATAACTAAAGAAAAAGATTTAGATATTGGAGTTAAGAAGTTGCATGAATTAGGAGTTAAGGTTGTTACTATAACAATAGGTTCTAAGGGAACATATTTAAGTGTTCAAGGAGAAAATAGTATAATTCCATCAATAAATATCAAACAAGTAGATTCAACAGGTGCTGGAGATGCGTTCGTTGGAGCTGTATTAAAGAAAGTGGCTGAAATAAAAGATAAAAAGAGTATTACAGTTGAAGAATGGAAGAATATAATTAGTTTTGCTAATAAAGTTGGAGCAATAACTTGTACTAATTATGGTGCGATACCGTCAATTCCAACATTAGATGAAATAGAAGTATATTTTGATGGAGTTTAAAGTTTATTATTAGATTTTTGTTAATCTATTTTATATAATCATCTTAGAGTTATTTATAAATATAAATTTAGTGGAGGAAAATATGTATTTAGTATCTTTATATTTTGATGATAAAGCAGCAGTAAGAATAGAAAGCTTTATAAATAAAGTATCAGAGAAAAGTGGCAATACTTTTATGACTGATAATAATGTTCCACCACATATAACTATTGCATCATTCCAAACTAATGAGGAAGAAAAAGTTATAAAAATATTAGATGAAAGAATTAGAGAGATTAACAGAGGAATAATAACTTGGGCATCAATAGGAATATTTAAATCATCTGTTATATTTTTGGCACCAATTTTAAATGAATATTTGCATAATCTATCAGTTAATATATATGAAGGTATATCTCTTATAGAAAATATATCTATTAGTAAATATTATCTGCCATTTCAGTGGATGCCACATACAACTATTGCAAAAAAGTTAGCTAAGGAAGAGTTGATCTTAGCATTTGAAGAGTTAGAAAAGAATTTTAATATTTTTAGTGGAGAAATAACTAAAATCGCATTATCTAAGACAAATCCTTATGAAGACATTATTGTATGGAATTTAGATAATAAGTAATACGTATAAAAAAACTGTACTTGTTTTAGTACAGTTTTTTGTTATGAAAAAGCAAATAATCTAAGTTTCTTTTCGTTTATCACTTCTACCTTTTTATATCCAAGGGATACTAGTCCTTCTTTTTCAAACTTATTTAAAAACTTAGTTACAGTTACTCTACAGCTACCAATAAGTTGAGCAATTTCCTCATGGGAATAATCAATAATATATGTAGAGTCATTTTGATTTTTCTTAAAATATACCCCAAGGCGTAATAGTAGTTGAGCAAGCTTTTTATCAGAACTTAAAAATGCCATACTATTAACCTGAATGGATAAATTTTGTATGGATAGGGACATAAGATGGAACATTTGAATCATTAATTCAGGATATTTAGTAAGATAGGGATACAGCTCATTTAAATTTATTGAAATTAATTCAACATCTGTAGCAGCACTAACAGAGGTTAATCTAGAGCCATAACAAAAATATGAAGACTCACCTAACAGCTTTCCCTGTCTTAATATTTCAATTGTAAGTTCAGTTCCTTGATCTGATATTAAAAATATTCTAACGCGACCAGATTTTATTAAGTAAAAATTATCAGCTCTATCGTCTTGAAAATATATAATCTCATCTTTTTTGTATCTTTGTATTGTACCTGCGCTTTCAAAGACTTCATAAAATTCAGGTGTAATATCTATTGAAGAGCCAGGAAGAAATTTATAGCTTGTACCCATTGTAATCACCATTAATATAAAAAATTTATTTATTAAATTGTAGTATAGACTACAATCTATTTTCAAGTATGTTATTAAAATAAATAATGTTAAAAATAAAGAATGGAGATATAGCGGTGGAAATGAAGGAAAGATTATGGACAAGAAATTTTATTTTAGCTTTAGTTATTACAATAGGAGTGAATCTTGCATGTAACTTGTTATTATCTACAATCTCAATTTATGCAAAGCAAATTACTAGTACTGATGCATATGCAGGTGTTATGACTGGGGCATTTACTTTAGCGGCATTATTTATAAGAATAGTAGCGGGAAAAATGTTAGATAAGATTGGTAGAAGAAAAGTATTGATGTTTGGTGTTGGAATTACAGTATTATCAACTGTTGCATATTTACTTACAAATAATATTTATATAATTATTTTTTTAAGAGTGATGCAAGGAGTTGGTTTTGGTATATCGTCAACAGCAATTGCTACAATTGTAACAGATGTTACTCCAGAGTCTAGAATGCTTGAAGGTATTGGTTATTCAGGAGTAGGAATAACTATTACAACAGCAATTGGACCATCTATCGCCTTAGCCTTAGTTGGGGAGAATTATGATAAATTTAATGTATTATTTATAGTAACAGCAGCTGTAGCTTTATTTACTATTTTACTTTCGTTTAAATTATCTTATAAAGAAGTTGTTTCTAAGAAAGAAGAAGGAACTTGTGATGGTGAAGGAATTTCTATTAGTAAAATAATTATTCCATCAATAGTATTATTTATAGCAGCAGTTGCAGAAAGTACAATTTTAGCCTTTGCTGCATTATATGGAATTGAGCTTGGCTTTAGCAATATTGGATTATTTTTCACTATTAATGCTATGGGGATACTTGCATCAAGATTATTTATAAATCAAATAGTTAATAAACTAGGAACTAATGTTGTAGTATCTAGTGGGGTACTTATATTTGCAGCTTCTATATTTGGAATTGCTGTAACTAAAACTTATATAATGTTAATAATCATGGGATTTTTATGTGGTGTTATGGTTGGTTCATTGTTACCTATAGTTAACCTTTTAATTTTAGACTCTGCAAGTAAAAGTAGTAGAGGTATGGCAAATGCTATATATTATGCATTAATAGATGGGGGATACGGTATAGGTTCTATAATGTGGGGGCAAGTTGTTGTAGCTTGTGGATATAGATGGATTTATGCATATTCATCCATTTCTCTAGTTGTGGCATTTTTAATATTTGTAACAAGTATAGTTAAGAGTAAAAGAAAAAGTAGCGAAGCTTTAGGGTGTTGATAAAATTTTGACAAAGTTGCAAGCTTAATATAGAATATTTGATAGAATTTAAAATATTACAAAAAAGATATTAAAATGGGAAAGTTGTAGCACGAAATTCAGCAAAAAATAAAGCAAAGGGTGAAAAAATTGAATAAAGCAATTAATTTAACCAAAAGACTAATATTATTTTTTATAGGAATGAGCATTATACAGTTAGGAGTAGCATTATTTCTTAAAACAAATATTGGTTCAGACCCATTTACAGTTTTTACTCAAGGCTTAGCAACTATTTTAAATAGGACAAGCTTAAAGGAACTTTCAATAGTACAGTTAATAGCTGGAAAGACTGAGGTGACTCCAGGAGTTGCTAATATGATAATATTAATAGTTTTATTTACTATTATAATTTTAGTAGATAGAAAGAAAATAAAAATAGGTACTTTAATATGTGTTGTTGGAGTTGGTCCTATAATAGATTTTGGGGTAAGGATAGTTTCTTACTTTCCAGTAGAATCCTATAATTACTTAATAAGGGCTCTATTAGTATTGTTAGGATGTCTTATTATTGCAGTAGGATTTTCAATAATGTCTGAAAGCGATCTAGGAGTAGCACCAAATGATATTGTTCCCTTTATTATTCAAGATAAAACTAAAATAGAATATAGGTGGATAAGAATTATTTTTGATGGAGTATTCCTTTTATTGGGGTTTGTTTTAGGTGGAAAAGTAGGAATAGGGACTATAATTTCAATGTTAAGTACAGGACCTTTTATACAATTCTGTTTACCTTATGGAAGTAAGTTAGTTAAATTCATATTAAATACAAAGAATCATTTAGATAATGAAACAGTTATTGCTGATTAAAAGAAAATAGAATATTTATATGTATTTTTATAGTATTTAGCCTAATAATATTAATAAATAAAATATTTAAGGAAATTTATTATGAGTAAAATAACAAGACGAGGCTATGTACCTACAGATGAGAAAGAATTTAAAAATCAAAACTTATATAAGTTATATAAAGCATCAGATGATTTATTGTATTTATTAAATAGAGGATACAAGATTAAGGGAGCTTCAACTTTCGTAGGCAATCATTATCTTTTATCTGAAAGACAAAGGCTTGCATTAGTAAGAGGAATATCTAAATATGATGATGTTATAAAAAGAAAAGCTAAGGAAATTACTAACCTTTCAAATATAGAAGTGGTACATATAGATGGATTTAATACAATAATAACATTAGAAGTTGCTTTATCTAATTCTTTAATTATTAAGTCTATGGATGAAACTATAAGGGATTTAGCAGGACTTAGAGGGACTTATTCAGTTATAGATAAAACTGAGGTTGCAATTAAGTTAATAGGTGAATTTTTATTAGAACATAAAATTAAAAAAGCTATATTTTATTTAGATAGGCCAGTTTCCAATTCTGGTAGGTTAAAAATGAAGATTCTAGAGATGTTTGAAGGTTTAGAACTTCAAATAGAAGTAGAGAATATTGATAATGTAGATAGTGTTTTGAAATCAAAGGAAAATGTAGTATCTAGTGATGCAATAATTCTTGATAATTGCATTAGTTGGGTTAATTTAAATAGAAATATTATAGAAGAAAAGCTATCAAATGAAAATTGTATAGACTTTAGTAAAAAATAGTAGCTTTCACATAATAGGTGAGGCTACTATCTTTTTATTCATTTAAAGGTTTAAGAAATTGATTAGTTTTACCCATATTGTAAGCTAATTTTATCATGCTTATTTCTTCAGAAGTTAGTTTTCTATTATACATTTTTTCAATTTGTATAATTAGACCATCATAATCAATTATTTTTTTAGGCTCCGATTTTATTCTAATAGTGTTATGAGAATAAGTTTTTGCTTCTATTGAATCATTATATAATTTTTTGAAAATCTCAGTTGTATAATAGGCATCATTAAAAGCATCATGAAGTTCATCACTTATAGAGATGTTTAAAAAATCCAGAGCATTTTTTAGTCCAATCCTTTTTCCACTTGGAAGTTTAAAATATTTACTTGCATAGTCTTGAATATCTATATAAAGTTTAGGAAGATTTTCAATTGGAAGCTCAAAGTAAAGAATGTTTTTATACAATTCCTTTAGGTCTACAGTTCCCCAAATAATAAATGTAATATCTTCTTTTCCTATAAAATTCATAAAGTCATAATAAACCTCTATAAAGTTCTGAGAAGTAGAAACCATTTTATCAGTAATCTTTGTTAATTCTTGAATGTAAGGAAGAATATATTTATAAACAGTAGGTTTAATTAATTTATTAAATGTTGAAATAGTTTTAAAGTTTTCATCAAGTTTTAAAGCTCCAATTTGTATTATTTCAAAGGGTAATTGAAGAACTTTATCTTCTTTATTACAACTTTGATTAAACTCCAAATCAAATATAATATATTTCAAATCTACCACCTCGCTTAAGAATAGTATACACAAATTTAAAGGGATAAGTAATTTTTAAGTATTTTATAAAGCTATAGGTATTATAATTATAGGTAGGTATATGCATTAAGTAAAGGAGTAATGTCATTATGAAAAGGAAAGTTAATAATAAGGAAGAAAGAAAGCAAGAACTTCAAAAACTAAATGAACCACCAGTTTTGACTATTCTAGAGGAAGTAGGAAATGCTATAACACATGGTGTTGGAGCAGTATTAGCATTAGTTGGTTTCATATTGCTATTACTAAAATCAGATACTGGGATGAAGGTAATGGCATCTTGTTTTTATGGAATTAGTTTATTTATTTTAATGTTGATGAGTTGTTTATATCATTCATTTAAAAGTGGCTCTAAGGTAAAACGAATATGGAGAAGGTTTGATTATGCATCTATTTATCTTCTTATTGGTGGTACTTTTGCTCCACTATATCTAGTTTATTGGGGGAATACCTTAGGAATTGTACTTTTCTGTATACAATGGTCATTAATTGTTTTTGGAATTATAATGCTTGCTATCTTTGGTCCAGGAAAGTGGAAATGGATACATTTTACTTTATACTTCACTATAGGATGGAGTGGTCTTATAATGTTACCTGACTTCTTCCATAATAATATACCATTATTATTTATGATTTTAATTGGTGGAATTGTTTATACAGTTGGAATGGTTCCATTTGCAAGAGATAAAAAGTATGATCATTTTATTTGGCACTTTTTTGTGTTAATAGGGGCACTATTGCATTGGTTTGGAATTTATTTATTTGTATATTAATATAAAATGGCATATCTATCTAATTATGATAGTATGCTTTTTTTTAATATATTTTGATGATATAATATTATGCGCTAATAGTTAGATTATAGGAGGTGAATATATGGAAGAATTACTAAAAAAACAAAATGAAATAATAAAAGGTATAGAGTCTAGATATGCAGAAGAAAATTATACAGAATCTAATCCACTTATAGTATTGAATCCATTTGACACTTGTCCATTATCAGCTTTAATGAAATTTCAAACTGAAGAAGAATGCTCAGTAACTATATTTATTGAAGAAGATATTGAGAAAGAGTTTAAAGAATTGAAAAAGGATCATGAAATACCTATATTAGGTTTAATTGAGGATAAGGATAATTGTATAAGATTTATATGTAATTATGAGGGGAATAGAAAAGAAGAGTTTGTGTATTACATAAAAACTTCAAAGTTACCTGAAGGATATCCTAATATAGAGTTAATTACATGTGATGAAAGTAATATGTATGATGGTATGATGGCTATGTCTTTAGGAAGAGCAGAAGGTGTAAGAACTGTAGAGCATTTATATTCTATCATAGATAATAAAGCACAAGTGAGATGGCTTTATACTGGAGTATCTTGTCACGTGTTTATGAAGCTAAAGAATGGGAATTTAATAGTAGATGCGCCAATATCAAGTGGTATTTGTGGAGCCTATACTGCAGCTGGTTTTATAGAGATTGATATGCTTGGAAGAATTATAAATTTCTTTCCTATAAAATATGGATTACATCATGATGTAATTGAATTACCAAATGGAAACTTCTTAGCTATTACTCAAAGAGAAAATACTAAACAAGATTTATTGGTAGAGATAGATAGAAATACTAAAGAAGTAATAAATGAATGGGATTTTAGAAAGATATTAGATTTTAATAGAGAAACTGTTATTGATAAAATATCTGTAAATCATCTATTGGATTGGTTACATCTAAATTCATTAGTATATGATGAAGAAAGTAATTCTATAATTGCGTCATCAAGAAATCAAAGTACTGTAGTTAAATTTGATAAAGATACATCTGAAATAAAGTGGATATTAGCTCCTCATTATGGATGGAATGATGAACTTAAAAAATATTTACTTAAACCAATAGGGAATGATTTTGAGTGGAGCTATGCTCAACATACACCTTCATTAACTAAAGATGGGAATCTTGTTATATTTGATAACGGAAATTTTAGGAGTTATGAATTAGAAAAGGCAGTTTTAGCACATAATAACTATAGTCGTGCAGTTGAGTATGAAATTGATGAAGAGAATATGACTGTTAATCAAGTGTGGCAATATGGTAAGGAAAGAGGAAATGAGCTATATTGTGCATATTTAGGAGCTGTAAGAATTCTTGAAAATAATAATAGATTAATATGCTTTGGGGGGATAACTAAGGATATATTCGGTAATCCAATAGATGATATGAAAAGTAATAGAATGAAAAATCAAATTACTATAGTAGAAATATCAAAGGGCAAAGTGGTTTTTGAAGTTAAATTAAGAGATACTGATATAACTAAGCCAATAGGTTATAAATGTTATAGAGCAGAAAAAATAAATTTATATTAAAGGAGAAACGTTATGAAGAAGATTAGAAAAAGCTTGTTATTAGTAGCAATGTCATTAGTTATGATCATTTCATTAATAGGGTGTACTTCTAATAAAGGAACACAAGATGAAAACACTAAAATTAGATTAGGAGTAATGTCTGCAGCTGATTCAGCACCAATTTTATTAGCACAGGAAAAAGGATACTTTGAAGAAGAAGGGGTAAATCTAGAACTAGAAATATTCACAAATGGAGCTACAAAGCAAAGTTCAATTCAAGCTGGTGAGCTTGATGCTGCAATGCTTAGTATGATTCAATTCTTAAATAATGTTAAAGGTGGATTACAAGCTAAGATAACTACAACTACTGATGGAATGTTCCCAATTGTATTATCAAAGAACTTCCAAGAAAAGAAGGATGTTAAAGTTGGATTAATGGAAGTTAGTGTAATAAACTTCTTAGCTGATCAATATTTAACTGATTACAATGTAGAAAAAGTATTCATTAATGAAATGCCTTTAAGAATGCAAGCATTAATGGAAAACAAGATAGATATGGCAGTTTTACCAGAACCACTAGCTTCAAATGCTCAACTTAAAGGATTAGAGAAGAGAGTATATGGTAAACCTGATGACTATACTCCAAATGGAATAATCTTTACAGATGAGTTTATAAAGAATAACCCTAACACTGTTAAGGGATTCCATAAAGCTTATAACAGAGCTGTTGAAGATATAATAAATAATCCAGAAGAAGCTAAGGATATATTAGTTTCAAAGTTAGAGTTAAATTCAAAGGTAAAAGATTTAATGGTATTACCAACATATCACAAAACAAGAGTTCCTGATGAAAGCTACTTAAAGGAAATCGAAGATTGGACTGAAAAACTACAAGGAAATGAATTAAACTTAGAATATAAAGATGTAGTAACGAAGGATTTTGTATCTAAATAATGTTAGAAGTAAAAGATCTATATGTTAGTTATGGGGAAAGAGAGATATTGAAGAACATCTCTTTTTCCTTATATAAAGGGGAAACACTTTCAATAATAGGTCCATCAGGATGTGGGAAAAGTACATTGTTATTATCTCTTGCAAATCAAAAGGAAATAAAAACGGGAAATATTTCAAATGAATTTAAGGATACTAATCTCATATTACAAAGCAATGGTCTTTTTCCTTGGAAGACTGTAAAGGAGAATATAAAGTTAGGTCTTATAGTAAAGGGTTCATCAAAAGAAGATATGGAAAAATACATAGATAAAATAGCTTTAGATTTAAACATAAAACATGTTTTAGATAAATATCCTGCTGAAATAAGTGGAGGAGAAAAGCAGAGAACGGCTTTGGCCAGGGCGTTAGTTTTAAATTCAGATCTTTTATTAATGGATGAGCCTTCATCAGCTTTAGATTCAATAAACAAAGAAAATTTTCAAAATATACTATGTAAAATACAAGAACAATATAATATGTCATACATCATAGTTACTCATAATATAGAAGAGGCTGTGGTGTTAGGTAAAAAGATAGCTATTGTCATAGATGGTGAGATAAAGAAGGTTATAGATAATGAATTTTATGGACAAGGGAATATAAGAAAAAGTTATAAGTTTTTTGATAAGTGTAATGAAATAAGAGATGTTTTAGAGGGATTTAGCAATGAAAAAGTTTAATAATGTGTACAAATATATTTATGCAATAACAGTAGTATTTATATTTTGGTATCTACTTCACATTATATTAAATTCTTTTGTAATTCCTAATCCAATAGACGTTATATCAAGGCTTTTTAAAGTAGGATATGGTATTATTTCAACTCACCTTATAGCAAGTCTTTTAAGATTACTTATAGCATTATTAATTACAACTATACTAGGATATTCTATAGGAATACTAATTGGGGTTAATGATAAACTGGATAATTTAATAAGCCCTATAGTATATTTGTTTTTTCCAGTTCCAAGAATAGCATTTTTACCAGTATTTATGATCTTATTTGGTCTTGGAAATACTTCTAAAATAGTATTAATTGTAGCAATAGCAATATTTCAAATAATAATATCAGTTAGAGACGGAGCAAAGGAAATACCTAATGAGCTTATATTATCTGCTAAGTCTTTGAAGCTTTCAAAATCTCAAATGATGAAGCATATTTATATTCCAGCAACCTTACCCAGATTATTTACAGCTATGAGAATAGCTTTAGGTTCAAGCATGGCAGCACTATTTTTTGCAGAAAATTATGCCACAAAGTATGGGATAGGATATTATATTATGAATTCTTGGATTAAGGTTGATTATGAAGGAATGTATTGTGGAATAATTATAATAAGCCTTTTAGGTATAGTTATGTTTAAGGTAATAGATATTTTACAAAGTAGAATTTGTAAGTGGCAAATTAAGTAGTTATAAATAGCACAACTATTTTTATGAAAGTAGTTGTGCTTTAATATTTGTTATATAATATTTATATAGTTTTATAGGGGATAGTGGGAGTTATGAAGATAGATAGATTAATTTCTATAATAATGATTTTAAATAATAAGGAACGAGTTACAGCCAAGGAGCTAAGTGAGAAATTTGATGTTTCTATAAAAACAATTCAAAGAGATATCGAAACTATAGAGATGGCAGGTATACCAATAGTTTCTTATAAAGGTCATGAAGGTGGCTATGAAATAATAGAAGGTTATAGAGTAAATAAAGCTTCTATGACAAAAAATGAAGTGGCTTTATTAAAGAATTTATTAGATGGAATAAATGAAACTTATAGAAATAAAGATGTTTTATCATTAATTAATAAGCTTGAAGTTATAGATAGTAATTCAACTGAAGGTAATAGATTTATTATAGATTTTTCTAGGTGGGGAAATAGTAGTGAATTAACAGATAAAATAAATATTATAGATAATGCTATAAGCCCAAATAGGTGCATTGGATTTAAATATAACAATAGTAATGGCGAAAGTAGTAATAGAAAAATAGAGCCATAGAAAATAATTTTTAAGGCTCTTAATTGGTATGTTTATGGGTATTGTACCTTGAAGAATGATATGAGAGTATTTAAATTGACAAGAATTAAGAATTTGGAAATATTAGAAGAGAAATTTGAATTTAAAGATATAGATATAGGTAATTTATTTAAAGAGCCAGAGCTAGAAACAATAGAAGTTATTTTAAGAGTAGCTAAAGAAATAAAAATAATATTAGAAGATAGCTTACCAACTTATGAAACAATTGAGGAAGAAAATAACTTTGTTACTATAAAAACAAGTTTGCCATATAACAATTGGGTTGATAGTATGATTTTAGGATTTGGGGACAAGGTAGAGGTTTTAGAACCAAAGTTTCTAAGGGAAAAGCTTATAGGAAAAATAAAAGGTATGTATGAAATGTATAGGTAATAAGACACAGAGATGTCTTATTACTTTTTCTATACTGAAGAGGAAATAATAATTATAAGGAGTGAATTAATTATGGCTACAAAAGTAGATTTAAAAAAGGTTAAAAAAGAGTTATTTAATGTGAAAGTGGGAAAATTTAAGAAGGTGTATTGTGATAAATCATATTATATTGCATTAGATGGAGAAGGAGACCCAAATAATAATGAAGACTATAGTAATAAAGTAGGGGCTTTATATAAAGTAGCTTATGGAGTTAAGATGTCTTATAAAAAACAAGAAAAAGATTTTGTTGTTATGCCTTTAAATGGTTTATGGTGGTCTGATAATTATGATGATTTTATAGATAATAATAAAGAAGGCTGGAAATGGACTATGATGATTGAGCTGCCAGACTTTGTAAAGCAAGGGGATATAGAAAAGAAAAAGGAAGAGTTATTAAAAGATGAGTTAGGTAAATATATAAAAGAAATAAGATATATTGAGTATACTGAAGGAGATGCCTATGAGACATTATATGTTGGACCATATAGTGAAGAGGGAGAGACAGTAAAAATGCTTCATAATACTATAGAGGAGAATGGATACAAGTTATCCGGAAAGCATAATGAAATATATTTAAGTGATCCAAGAAAAACAGAACCTTTAAAATTAAAAACCATAATAAGACAACCTGTTTCTAAGTAATAAAACCTGTACAGTAGATCTGTACGGGTTTACTGTTTTATATTATAAAAGTTAGCAGTATAATATCTAAAAGTAGTTATGTAAGATATATTAGGGGGAATTATAGTGGATAGGAGTTATGAGGAATTTTGGGATAAGATTTCATCTATTGAAGAAGAAGATTTTGATGATGAAAAAATAAATAGGCTACTAAGATGGAAAGATATTAACGAAAATTTATGTGGAGTAAGAACGATACTAGATATAGGGGCTGCAACTGGAGCTTTTTCTATCCCACTTTCAAAAATGGGATATGATGTAACACATTTTGATTTATCTCAAGATATGATAGATAAAGCAAAAGATAAATCGCAAGGAATAGGTAATATTAAATTTATTAAAGGAAATGCTATAGACCTTAGTCTTTTCAAAGAAGATGAATTTGATTTAGTTCTATGTTTTGATGGTGCAATATCTTTTTCTGGTAAGAATTCTAATAAAGTAATAAAAGAGAGTTGTAGAGTTGGAAAAAAATTAATGTTAACTGTATCAAGTAAGAGCTGTATGGTGGCAACTTGGTTAAATTACAGTCTAAGTAAGTTTGGAAGAATTCACCCTTCAGTAAAAGATATGATGGTAGCAGGGTATTTCAATAAAGCTAATTATGATGATGTTAGTGAGTTAACAAGTATAGATGAAATTAAGGCATATGATATAAAAGAATTATATGATATTTTGATATCATATAATATGAGAGTTATTGAATGTAGGAGTTTAGGGAGTTTAACACATTTATATTTACTACATTTATATAGACAATATAGTACTAAAGAAGTTAATGAAAAAATTAATGAAATTAGTTTGGATAGTGAGTTTGTAGAACTATGTGATTATTATGATAAAGAAGTAATGAACTCTGGAATGGGAAGCTTTAGAAGGGCAGGAATAATTGCAATTGCAGAAAAAATAAATGATAATAGTATAGAAAAAAGCAAGTAAGGAGCAATGTTATGGCAAAAGTTATTGTTGTTGGAGGAGGTCCGGCTGGTATTATGGCTGCACTGACTGCATCAAAAACAAATGAAGTAATATTAGTAGAAAGAAATAATGAAATTGGTAAGAAGTTAAGACTTACAGGTGGTGGTAGATGTAATATCACTAATAATAGAAGTATAGATGAATTTTTTGATAAGGTAGTAACAAATAAAAAGTTTTTATATAGTGCTTTTTATACTTTTAGTAATGATTCCTTACTAGAGTATCTTAAAGAAAATAATTTCGAATATAAAATAGAATATGATAATGATAATAAGGTTTATACAAAGAGTGATAAAGCTGATGACATTATTAGATTATTTATAGATAATTTAGAAAAAAGTAACGTAAAGGTTATGTATGATACTAAAGTTGAAGATTTAATTGTTGAAGATAATGAAATAAGAGGTATAGTTACAGCTAATGGGAATAAAGTTTATGGTGATAAAGTAATTATATCAACAGGTGGGAAGAGTGTACCTACAACAGGATCTGATGGAAGTATGTATGATATTTTAAGTAAATATGGTCATAAAATAGATCCACTTTATCCAGCGTTAGTGCCTTTAGTAATAAAAGAAGGCTTTGTGAAAAATCTTCAAGGTGTGTCTATGAAGAATGTTGTATTAGGTGCAAAGGTTAAAAAGAAAAAGTATGAGATTGTAGGAGACATGATATTTACTCACTTTGGAATATCGGGTCCTGGAGTTTTAAAATTATCTTCATATATAAATAGAGCTTTAGAAAATGGAGAAGTGGAAGTTACTTTAGATTTCGTACAAGATAAAAGTAAAGATGAAGTTTCAAAATTAATAAAGGAAAATACAAATAAAACAGTTTTAAATAATTTAAAGGGGTTACTGCCAGGTAATTTCTTAAAAGAAATAGTTGGATTACTTAACCTAACAGAAACTAAGCCAAGTGAACTTAAAAAAGAAGATGAAATAAAACTTGTAAATTACATAAAAGAAATGAAACTAACAGCAATAGAAACATTAAGCATTAAGGCAGCTATGGTTACTAGTGGCGGAGTAGCAGTAAAAGAAATAAATGCCTCAACAATGGAATCTAAACTTATAAAAAATCTTTATTTTGCTGGAGAAATAATTAATGTTGATGCTGAGACCGGTGGATATAATCTTCAAATAGCATTTTCAACTGGATATTTAGCAGGTAGTGATTTTTAAAGTGTATGGGTACAATTGACTGGTTTTCCTTGAATTTATAAAATGAATTATAAGTTTTATAATTTAAAGGGGGCAATTATTTTGAAAAATGAAATCAGATTTAAAAAGCTAATACAAACAGCATTATTAGCAGCACTATGTTTTGTATCATTTACTTATTTACAAATTAAGATTCCAATGCCAGGTGGAGATGCTACTTCACTTCATATTGGAAATGCATTTTGCGTTTTAGCAGCATTATTACTTGGGGGATGGTATGGAGGTCTTGCAGGTGCAATAGGATTAACAATTGCAGATTTATTAGATCCTGTATATATATTGGTAGCTCCTAAAACATTTATTCTAAAATTATGCATTGGACTAATTACAGGATTAATAGCACATAGAATTGCGAAAATTGGGGATAGCAATGATAAAAAGTATATTTTTAAGTGGAGTCTTATTGCATCAATTGGAGGGTTAGCTTTTAATGTAGTTGCAGATCCTGTTGTAGGATTTTTTTATAAGCAGTATATATTAGGACAGCCTCAGGATGCAGCTGTAATTTTAGCAAAATTAAGTGCAGTAACTACCTTTATTAATGCAGTTGTATCTGTAATAGTAGTAGCTATAATTTATAATGCAATACGACCAATATTAAAAAGAGCAGGTTTATTATTACCTGTAGAATAATATATTTACTGTAGGTATATCAAAGTACAAAGTATTTTGATATACCCTTTTTTTGTATTAAAAATAAATATAAAACTCTATTTGAATAAAATGGATTGTTTAGAAAAAATAGTAATGATAAAATTTATATATGGGTAAAGGAGGGAGAAAATGAGTGAGTTATTTAACAATGCTTTAACAGGGGTAAATATTATACCTACTTTTTTATTAGGATTTGTCTTATTTTATTGGTTAACTGTAATAATAGGTGTTATAGATTTTGATTTGTTTGACTTTGATATTGATGGGGATTTTGATATTGATGGTGGAGCAGATATAGGCCCATTTCATGCATTTCTAGCATTTCTAAATCTTTCAGAACTACCTTTTATGTTAGTTTTCAGTGTAATAGTTTTAGTTTTTTGGATTTTAGCAATGTTTATGTTTTTACTACCAATAACGCCAGGAGGTTTAACAAATGGTTTATTGCTAATTCCTGCATTTATAGTTAGTTCATTAATTGCAAAGATAATAACTAATCCTCTTAAAAAAATATTTAAGAAAGTATACCAAGAAGAGTTGAATCAAGGTGAGCCTATTGTTGGACAAATAATTACCTTAATGTGTGACCTTAAAGATGGTAGATTAGGACAAGGAGAAATAAAAAGGGAGGGGGCTTCAATATTAATAAATGTTAAGCAATATGATGAAAATGAAACCTTTATAAAAGGTGAAGAGGCTTATGTAACAAAGAAAAATGATGAAAAAAATGTTTATTATATTATAAAGATTAAGGAGTGAATAATATGGCGTATTCAACACAAGTTTTATTAATTAGTGTAGGGGCAGTTTTTATAATAATTATAGGCCTGCTTGCGTTATTTTCAAGATTCTATCATAAGGTAGATCAAGGTAAGGTTATAGTTAGAAATGGTGTAGGTGGACCAGTTGTATGTTTTGGAGGTATTTTTGTAGTTCCAATTGTTCATAAGCATGAGGTAATGGATATTTCAGTAAAGAGAGTTGAAATAGCTAGAGAGGGAAAAGACGGATTAATATGTAAAGATAATTTAAGAGCTGATATAAGAGTAGCATTCTTTGTAAGAGTAAATCAAACAAAGGAAGATGTACTTAAGGTTGCACAATTATTAGGATGTCAAAAGGCATCTGACCCAACCACATTAATGGAATTCTTTGATGCAAAGTTCTCTGAAGCTTTAAAAACAGTTGGTAAAAAGTTTGATTTTGTACAGCTTTATACTGAAAGAGAGACTTTTAAAGATGAAATTCTTCAAATAATAGGAACTGATTTAAATGGATATGTTCTTGATGATGCAGCTATTGATTACCTTGAACAAACTGATATTAATCTATTAAACAGCAAAAATATTTTGGATGCTGAGGGTATTAAGAAGATTACTGAACTTACTTCTCAACAACTTATCCTAGCAAACCAAATTGAACAAGATAAAGAAAAGACAATAAAGAAGCAAAATGTATCTGCTAGAGAAGCTATATTAGAGCTTGAAAAGCAAAATGCTGAAGCAGAAGCAAAGCAAAAAAGAGAGATTGCAATTATTAATGCTAGAGAAGAAGCAGAAGCGGAAAAAGTTAGACAAGAAGAAAGATATAAGGCTGAAATGGCAAGAGTAAAGTCTGATGAAGAAATTGAAGTTGCTGAACAAAATAAGCAAAGACAAGTTATTATCGCATTAAAGTCTAAGGAAAGTACAGAGGCAATTGAGTCAGAAAGAGTAGATAAGAAGAGATTGCTTGAAAAGACAGATAAGGAAAAGCTTGTAGAGCTTGCTACTATTGCAAAGGAAAAAGAAGTTGAAGTAGAAAAGAAAAATATTCAATTAATTATTAGGGAAAGAGTAGCTGTAGAGAAGGATACCGTTATTGAAGAAGAAAAGATTAAGGATACTAGAGCTCTTGCAGAAGCAGAAAGATTGAAATCTGTAACTATTAAGAAAGCAGAAGAAGAGTCTGAAAAGAATCTTATTATTGAAGTTAAAACAGCAGAAGCATCTAAACAAGCAGCAGAAAAAATTGCAGAGAAAACTATTATTGATGCAGATGCTAAATATAAAGCTTCACAAAAAGAAGCAGAAGCAATTAAGATTCTTGTTGATGCAAATGTTTTAGAGGAATCAACTGCTGGTATTGCAGAAGCTAAAGTTATTGAAGCTAAGGCAAATGCAGAGGCTAAAGCAATTGAAGCTAAGGCTTTAGCTCAAGTAAAGGGCGATACTGCTATGGTAGATGTTAAGGAGAAAGAAGGTACAGTTGAAGCTGATATCTTAAGGAAGAAGTATATGGCAGAAGCCGAGGGAATTAAGGAAAAAGCTAATAGTATGAAGGCTCTTGATGAAGTTGGTAGAGGACACGAAGAATTTAAACTTAAGCTTGAAAAGGATAAGGAAATTCAACTTGCTAATATCAATATTCAAAAGGAAGTTGCAGAATCTCAAGCTTCAGTTATTAGAGAAGCTCTTAAAGCGGCTAAAATTGATATTGTTGGTGGAGAAACTATGTTCTTCGATCAAATCATTGGCTCTATTGCAAAGGGTAAATCTTATGATAGGTTAGTTGAAAATAGTGATGTTCTTACAGATATTAAAGAAACATTTATAACAGGTGACCCTGAATACTTTAAGAAACAAGTACAAGAGTTTATTGATAAATTCAACCTAACTTCTGAAGATATTAAGAACCTTTCAATAGCGGGGGCTATTAATAAAATGATGGGAAATGCTAAGGGTGAAGATAAGGTAGCACTAAGTAAGCTGTTAGATACAGTAAATAAGGCGGGGGTAGCTAAGTTACCAGCCAAAACTATAGAAATTATAAACGAATAAGGAGAATAATTTTGAGTAGTATTGATGAAAAAGGCGTAAATGAAAATAGCCATGATAATAGTAAAGATGATATGGAAAATGGCACATATGAAGTTATTAAAAATCGTCTTTTAAAGCAAGGTACTGAGTTAAAAGAGAGAGTTGAAAAGCTTAATAAAGAAAGAAAAAATGTTTTTGGTTCTATTGAAACAAAAATTCTTGGAAGTGAAAGAGTAATTACAGAGCATAACTGTATTCCAAGGGATATGGCTCCAGTAGAAGAGTATTTTATATTCGGTTATAACGTTCATATTGGACTTAAATCTAAAGTGGAATTAAGCGATGTTTTTTCAATTTATAAATATGAAAACAGAAGCTTTATAAAACAATCTCTTCAATTGATTAATGATAAGGACTTTATTAATGACTTTGATGAGCTATATAAATATTATAAGAATACCTTTTTTGCTAAGTTTACTATAACAGATCCTTATTTCTATATGATTTTCCAAACAGGAAGAGACCCAGAGGATATAAAAGTATTTAAGTGGGCAATTGAGGGGAATAAGTTAATATATGTTGATAGTAGAAGTGAGCATGAAGTTAAATTTAAGAATAGAAGTGAATTTAGATTTATCAAAGCAACAAGAGATGACCAAAGAAGTGGGATTTATCCTCATGTGTCAATAATGGACAAGGTATTTGTTGAAACCATAGGGGGAGATTTAACTATTAAAGTTGAAGATAATACTGAGACAGGTAAGGGGATATATTCCGAGCCTGTTGAGGATTCTGATCAAAATCTTGATGATGCAGAAATCTATTATGCAGACTTAGAACAAATTATAATTTTAAAAATCAAACCATATAAGGAAGAAGAATATAGATATTTTATATTTAATAATAAGTTAAAGAATGTAGTAAGAATTGATTCAATAAAGGATACGTGTATTCTTTTACCAGGCAACCATGGAATTATCTTTCCAGAGGGGTATTATCTACAAAATGGAGAATATAAGATATTTGATGTAGAAGCAGATAAGTCAGTTTTTGATAAAAGAATTTCCTCCACAAATGGGGAGGATTATCAATATATTTTTTATAATGCTTATAGTGGGTCATATTTTATGTATTCCTATAACATCATTGAACAAAAAATTGATACTCCAATTGTTTGTAGTGGATATTCTCATTTTAATAGTGGAGAAATGATTGTTTTTAAGAGTGAAAATGATCCTAGAAGAAATCACATTATACAAATATGGCAAACTCCTTATATAGGTAAAAACTATGTTACAGAAGGAGATAAGGATTCACTTTTATTTAAGATTGGCAATAAAGATATTGTTAATGCAATGGCTGATTGTAAGGGAGTATACAAGCTTATTCAAAAAGGGGAAGGATATCAGAGTATTTACGTTGATATTGTACGGGAAAGTGAAAGAATAATTGACTCTTATTTTTGGTTAGATAAAGAAGAGGTATTTAATTTAAAGGAAGTACTTTTAAATATAAAGGAATCATCAACCTTTGCTATAGGTGAATTTGAAAAGGTAATGAGAATAAAAACTTCTACTAAAAAGCAAATTGAAGGAGTTAGTAAAAGGGCAGAGGAGTTATTAAATAATTTAAAGTACGGTTCCTTTGATTCAATTAATGAATATGTGAAGGCTTTAGCAGATATAAGAAATTTAAGAGGAGAAATTTCTTCCCTGAAGGATTTGAGATATGCAGATCTTAAAATCGTTAATTCTTTAGATTTAAATGTTAAAGAGAAATATGAAGAATTCTCAAAAAAGTGTGTTGAATTTTTAATACATCCAGATGGATTAAAACCTTATGAGGAAAAGGTTAAGGAATTAGGGCTAAAAATAGATAAGGTTAATAAATCAATGGATGGTAAAGACCTTGAAAAGGGTATGGATGAAACATCAAGTGAACTTGAACTTCTTGTTGATATAATTTCTAACTTTAAAATTGAAGATCCAACTATGACAACTAAAATAATAGAGAAGATTTCTTCTTTATTTTCATTAATTAATAATGGCAAAGCAAGGCTGATAAATAGGATTGAAGATCTTACTAAAAATGAAATGACAATTCAGTTTAATGCACAGTTAAAGTTGCTTAGCCAATCTGTTGTAAATTATTTAGATATATCAGATACAGTGGATAAGTGTGATGAATATTTAAATAAAGTTATGATTATGATTCAGGAGCTTGAAGGAAAGTTTGTTGAGTTTGATGATTATATTCTTCAACTAAGTGAAAAAAGAGAAGAGATATATGATGCTTTCGAAAGTAAAAAGCAGACCATTTTAGATAAATTAAATAAAAGAATATTTGGTTTGTTTAGCTCTGCAGAACGTATACTTAAGGGTGTTGATAATAGGTTAAAAAGTTTTAATTCTGTGGATGAAATTAATGGATATCTAGCTACAGATATAATGATCGAAAAGGTTAGAGATATAATATCAGATTTAAATGAACTTGGTGATAGTGTAAAAGGCGATGAGATTACTTCCAAATTAAAAAAGGTAAAAGAAGAAGCTATTCGCCAACTTAAGGATAGACAAGAGCTTTATATAAATGGAAAAGATGTTATTAAACTAGGTAAACATCATTTTTCAGTAAATACCAAAGCTATTGATTTATCAATAGTACAAAAGGATCAAAGTTTATATTATCATATTACAGGTACTGATTTTTGGGAGAAGGTTCAGGAGGACGGAATTGAAAACTTCAATCATGTATTCTCACAAAGTGTGTTATCTGAAAATAATGAAGTTTATAGGGGGGAGTACCTAGCTTATTTAATTTTTGAATTAGCAAAAAAGAATAAATATGAATCTCTAGATATATTATATTCAAAGTCTGAGGAACAATTAGTTGAGATAGTGCAAAAGTTTATGGAGCCAAGATATCAAGAGGGATACACTAAAGGTGTACATGATATGGATGGGGCTAAAATATTAAAATCACTACTAGAGCTACATCATAAAATAGATTTATTGATATATAGTAGTGAAAGCAGAGCTTTAGCTAGATTGTTCTGGAAATGCTTGGCTAAGAAAGATACAAAGGACTTATTAAGAAAGAGATTAAAAGAGTTATCTAAGGTTAGTATATTTTTTAGTTCTTCACCTAATTTAGAAAGTTATATTCCATATGTTTCTGAAAAGATTGAGCAAGAAAACAACAAGCTAAATTTATTTAATAAGAGCTATATAAATGAAGCTTCAGAATATCTTTGTCTTGAAATAATGAAAGGGGAAGATTTTGTAGTTAGCAAAGAAGGTAAAAAAATATACGATGGGTTTATTAGATATATAAAGGGAAAAGGATTATTAAATGAATTCTTATTTTCTATAGAAAATAGTAAAAGGGATATAGAAGGTCTTTATTATTTCGTAAAGGAATGTGTTAATGCCTATAAAGCAAATGTTATAGAAAATAAAAATGCTGGAGAAGATATTAATTCTGCTATATTTGAAGCTTTTGATGAAGATGAGATAGAAGGATTACTTAATGAAGTAATTATTTTATTGATTGAAGGTGAGACAAAGCTTGGAAGAGTTATTTATGTTGATTCAAATGTAAAGGTGAAAGGACTTATAGGAAGCCATCCTGTAATCAATAGTGGAGTATATACTCTGACTTATACAAAGTTCATGAATAAGTTAAAGAAATTTGATGAGATTTATGTTAAGGAATTTATTGAATTCCAAAATATTAAAAAGGATCTTATTAATAAGTTTAAGAAAAAAATCCACCTGGATGATTTTAAGCCTCAAGTGCTTACTTCCTTTGTAAGAAATCAATTAATTGATAAAGTATATTTGCCTTTAATAGGTGATAATCTAGCAAAACAAATTGGTGTTGTAGGAGAAAATAAGAGGACAGATTCAATGGGACTACTATTGCTTCTTTCACCTCCTGGATATGGTAAAACAACGCTAATGGAATATATAGCAAGTAGACTTGGAATTATATTAGTTAAGGTGAATGGACCATCTTTAGGATATGAAGTAACATCATTAGACCCAGATAAAGCTAATAATACTGGGGCTAGGGAAGAGCTTAAAAAGCTTAATGTAGCTTTAAAGATGGGGAATAATGTAATGATATATTTGGATGATATACAGCATTGTAATCCTGAATTCTTACAGAAATTTATTTCTTTATGTGATGGACAAAGAAAAATTGAAGGGGTATACAATGGAGTAGGAGAAACTTATGATTTAAGGGGGAAGAAGGTTGCTGTTGTTATGGCCGGAAATCCTTATACTGAAAATGGGGAGAAATTTAAAATTCCAGATATGCTTGCAAATAGAGCAGATGTATATAATCTTGGAGATATGCTTATGGAGAATGAAGAGGCATTTAAGCTAAGTTATATTGAAAACTCTTTAACCTCTAATCCTATACTAACTAAGTTATCCACTACTAGCCAAAAAGATTTATATGGATTAATTGAGATGGCTAATGGAGCAGAAAGAGAAAGTGTAACCCTTGAAAATAATTATTCAATGGATGAACTAAACGAATATATTAGCGTTCTTCAGAAGTTATTTATGGTAAGAGATATAGTGTTAAAGGTTAATATGGAGTATATTCATTCTGCAGCACAGAGTGATGAATATAGGAATGAGCCGCCATTTAAACTTCAAGGTTCATATAGAAATATGAACAAGATAGCTGAGAAGGTTGTGGCTATAATGAATGATGAGGAGTTATATCAAAGAATTCTTATTAGTTATGAAAATGATGCCCAAACCTTAACTTCTGGAGCAGAGGCTAATATGCTTAAGTGGAAGGAATTAGTTGGATGCATAACAGATGAGGAAAAGCTACGTTTTGAAGAAATTAAAAATACTTTTGTTAAGAATAAATTAGTTAAAGGTGACGATAAGCTGGGACAAGCAGTACTAGTTTTAAGTAACCTTACAGAAAACATGGAAATGATAAAAGAAATATTAGCAAAAAGATAATTTTGATAAAGGTCCACGGCAGAAATGCTGTGGACTTTTTTGATTTATTATTTGATATATTAGTGTGGAGAAATCCTGTAGTAATAATAGAAAAATTAATATTAATATATTGGATATGGACCTTCATAAAAGGTATTTATAATATGATGATTATAGCTAAATGCAAAGATTTAGAAATTAATCTATCAACACTTTTATCTGTTAGCTCTATTATTTTAGGAGGATTGATAACAATCTGTCCTATAGCAGTACTAGGGCCTCTATTGTAAATTCCATATATACTTGGAATTTAATTTATAATAATAGCTATATTTGAACTATATTTAGGCTATAAAATTTATAGATAGTTTAATAATGAACTAGAATAAAATTAAAAGTTGTATTTAAAAAAATACAACTTTTTTTCTTTTTATTTTTTAAATATATTGGAGAATGGATGAGAAATTTTGTTTGGCATTTTTATATTTAATAGATATTAATCGTAATATAAAAGTGATTACTTGAGAAATTTATTTAAAATCTAATATTGTAAGTAAGAAAATATAGATGAAAAAGTGAATTATTAGAAAAATAGAATTTTGTCTAATCGATTGAAAATTAAAATACAACAATTTAATATGAAATTATAGAATATAGGAAAAATATGTAACAAGGTTAGCCGATATTTTGAAGTATTCTATATTACTAAAGGTACAAAAATGTTATTAAGAAAGGAGGAGAATACTATTCTTGTAAAGTTCAGAGGAAAGGAAAAGTTCGCATTATTTCGTAATTTAACATTGGTATTAAGTATTTTAGTACTACTAAGTTGTATTCCATCAAGTGGTGTAAAAGCTAATGATATAGCCAGAACACAGGAAAGTGCTGATTATCTAGCGGATGTTACATTTTATAATTATTATAGTAAATATCAAACTAGTGATACTTCAGATAATAGTAATAATGATCATTATTCATTTGAAAAATTTAATGAGGTAATATCAAATTATGCTAGAGATAATGGGATGTTATATCCATTATATTTTGGCGATTTTAATGGAGCAGCAGGTAGTTCTAATAATCCTGAAATTAACCCATCTCAAGGACAACCGTTGAATGGAAAAGCAGCTAATTTCTATTGGGCTATAAATAGAGCAAACCGTAATGCTAATTATTCAGCATCATTACAAGGTTTAGTAAGTAATCAGTTAGACTCAAATGGTAATATAACTCAAGACCAAACAGTAAGTTTAGTTATTGATTCTATGGACACTAAAGAATATAAATATAAAGATATTACCGTTGATGGTGGATTGGGGAGCTATTCTATAGTAAATGATAAAAATCGTAAGAATGTTCTTAAGGCAACACTTGTTAGTGACTATAGTGGAAAACAAGAGGCTTTTAGAATAAAGTTACCAGTAGAAAATGGAGTTGAAAACTATTCTAAGAACAGTAGATATTTAATATTTGATATTTATAATGAAACAAATGGTGAAGGAGATCCATTTGTCGCATTAAGAGATAAAAGTGGGAGACAGATTGCTGGATGGAGTGATTCATTTAGAGCAGATTATTTTACTAATAATATGGGAATTAGCAATTGGAAGACAATAGTTGTAGACTTAGAGCAATTGAGAAATAATACTAATGCACAAAATGGAGTAAATGATCCTAAGAATTTTAACTTTGGTGAAATTGAATGTATTTGGATTGGTAGTTGGTCAAAAGGTAATGTTTATATAGATAATATTAAATTTTCAAGTGATATGTCTGTAAAATCAGAAGAAACTGTAAAATTACCATATTTTGATAGTGATGTGATAAAGGGAAATGTAGGGGAGACTATAGAAGGTCTTGAATTTCCATTTAAGAAGAAAGTAAAAAATAATTGTTATTATTATGTATTTGGTAGTGGGAAAAGTGGATATACATCTGATAATAGTAAAACTGATGTAGTTCGTATTAATAGACAAAAGAATCACTTAGACTATTGGTTTGATATTAATGATGATGACCCTAATATTGTATTAGATATGAATGGAATAAATGGATGGGGGGGAGGTACTACATCTCCAGGATTTTTTCCATTTAATGATTCAAGCGCTAGTTCTAATATAGGAAAATTGACGTATGGTTTTGGTAGCAAAATCGAGATTCCATTTACATTGACAAGTAGTGGTGAAGTAAAAGATTTAAAAGGAAATAATGTACCTATACAATTTAACTTTAAAGGGGATGATGATGTATGGGTTTATGTTGATGGAAATCTTATATTAGATATGGGGGGAGCTCATAGTAAAACAACAGGCAATATTAATTTTAAAAACAGGGTAGCGACAGTTGATAACGTGGTAAAAGGATCATTAGAAAGCAATTCTTTATATCAACCAGTAGAAAAATCAGAAAAAAAGTTTAAACTATCTTCAGATTCATATGTAAATCAGGATGAAAATGAGGGGTATGATACAAAAAAGGTTCATGTACTTACAATGTATTATATGGAAAGAGGTATGATAGAATCTAACCTTTATGTAGACTTTAATTTTATTCCGTTAGATAATGAGTTAATTGTAGAAAAAGAAGTAGATACTTCTGGAGTAAATGAATCATTACGAGAAGCAACAGATAATATAGCAAAAAATGAAGAGTTTAATTTTAAAATTTCCCAAAATGATCAAATAAAGAGTGATTTAGATTACAAACTTAATGAAAATGGAAAAATTAGTGATAAGAGTATGAATGGAGAGAATTTCTCTTTAAAGCACGGAAGTACGGCAACATTTTATAGCAAATTTAACAAAGGTAGCAATGTAAAAGTATATGAGGAGTATGATGATAGATTTACCATAAATTGGATAACAAAAGATTTGACATCTAATAGGGAAAGTTTAATTGCACAAGGTTCTGAAACGGAAACAGATCCTTTTAAAATTATTACTTCACATATACCATATGATAATATGGTTCATTATGTTAGATTTAATAACAAAATTAACACTGGTGATTTAAGTATAGGAAAAATAGTAGTTGGAGCAAAGGAAGATGGGAAAGTTTTTAATTTCAAAATTACTTTCAAAAGTATATTAGGTAAGGAAGTATCTCCTATTAATTATAACGGAAAATATTATATTGGAGATGAAGAAAGAACTGCTATAAATATTAATGGAAATTATATTATTCAATTAAAAGATGGAGAAGTAGCTAAAATTAAAGGAATACCTCTTAATACTAAATATGAGATTGAAGAAATCGTTGATCCAGGGTATATAGTATCAGAGGTTGATGTAAATGGAATTAAAGATAATGATATAAGTATTGTAACAGGAGAAATAGATGGTACTAATACTAATCATGAAGTAATTTACACAAATAAGACGGTAATGGGAGATATAATTATCACAAAAGTTGATAAAAATTACCCCAATAAGGTGCTTGAAGGTGCAGAGTTTAAGATTCAAAAGTTAAATAGTGATGATACTATAGATGAAAATTTTAAGGAGATAGTAGCAGTGACAGATGATAATGGACAAGTTATCTTTAAAGATTTAATTTATGGTAAATATCTTATAACTGAAACAAAGGCACCAGAAGGATATGAATTATTAAAAGAACCAATACAAGTAGAAATTAATAAAGAAAATAATGGGGTTATTGAGAAAAAAGTTTATAATAAAAAAAATATTAATTTACCTTTTGTTGGGGGAAGAGGCACTATTATTTATATATTAGTGGGAAATATTTTTGTGTTCAGCGCACTTCTAATATATAAAAGTTTAATTATAAATTTTAAAAATCATAGTAAGTCTTATAAATTAAATGGAAAATTAAAAGGAGAGGTTTATGAAAATAAAGAAGAATTTTAAAAGTATTTTAGGTGTTGTATTATGTTTAATGCTTTCGCTAGGTACAGTTACTACTAGTGCTATAACAAGTAATGAAGGTACAGTGTTACCAGATCCAAGTAAAAAAGGGTCTATAACTATTCATAAATATGCCATGGATCAATTGCCTAATCCAGGAACACCAGCAAGTGGATTAGAAGATGAAAATCAAGTTCCTGAAGGGGCAGAACCGTTAGAAGGTGTTACATTTACAATTGAAAGAGTAGTTGAAGACAAAGATGGAATACTAATATTTGACAATATTAAGTATAGTATAGATAAGTTATTTGAAGCGCAGGAGATAACAACAGGAAATGATGGTGCTACTAAAGGTATTGCCAAAATTAGTGAGTTAGAACAAGGTGTTTATTTGGTTACAGAAAAAGAAAATGCTGGAGTTTTAGAAAAAGGAGAACCTTTCATAGTCAGTATTCCAATGGCTCATCCAACAAATCAAAATTCATGGTTATATGATATTCATGTGTATCCTAAGAATGTAGTTGCAGGAGCTCCTAATATTGATAAGGATGTTACTTTAGAAGGAAATAAACATGAAACATCTAACATTGGTGAAAATGTAACATGGATTATTAAACCAAGCATACCAGAAGGTATAAAGGATGCTAAAAAATATGACATTATTGATAAATTAGATACTAGATTAAATTATACAGGAAATTTAGAAGTTTATTATATGAATGGTGAAGAAAAAATAGTTATTGATTCAAAATATTACACAGATGATGAACCAACAGTCGTGGATAATGTAGATCCCCAAAATGGTGGAGGAACTATTGTGGTTTCTTTCAATAAGGAAGGACGTGAATTTTTAGCAGGATTAGAGGGAATAACCGGTATAAGAATATCTTTCACAACAATGATTAATACTTCTGCTGAAGAAGCAACAGCGATACCAAATGACGTTACTTTAGATTATACAAATAGTTTTGGTACAAATACAGAATATGAGCCAACTGATAAACCAGAAGTTCATACAGGAGGAGTAATTTTAGAAAAGGTTGATGCTTCTGGTAATAATATAAAACTTCAAGGAGCTAAATTTAAAATTTATCCTACATTAGATGATGCAAAAGCAGGTAGAAATGCAATAATGAATCCAGAAAATAAAACTGAAGATTGGGAAGTAACAACAGATGAAAATGGTATAGCGAAATTTAAAGGCCTTTCATATGGAAATACTACTGATGGGGTAGTTAATGGGGAAACAAAATACTATATTGTAGAAACACAAGCTCCAAGTTATGATTCAGATGGTGATGGAATAAATGATAAACAATATAATTTATTAAGGTCTCCATTAGAAGTAAAAGTAAATGCTACAAGTCACTTAGAAGAAAATAAAGTTGTTGTTAAGAATAGCAAGTTTATATTACCTGTAACAGGTGGAGCAGGTACAATAATTTTTACAGTAGGCGGACTTTCTATAATGGCAGGAGCAATATTCTTATATATGAAAACAATGAGAAAAACATCAAAGTAAGAATAAACTGAATTAAGGGGGAGTATACAAGCTCTCCCTTTTTTATATAGGAGATAACATGAAGACAAAATTATTAAATATAGTAATAATAATAATGTTTATATTAGGCTTTGGAATTGTATTATATCCTATTATAAGTAATTTTGTTATGGGAGTATATCAGACAACAGCAATACAGGATTATGCTTATACTGTTGAGCAAATGAAAAAAGAAAAAACTGACAAAATTCTAAATGATGCAAGAGAGTATAATAAAAAAATTAATGATGTTGTTGTATCAGATCCGTTTTCATATGAAGCTGAGGATAATGTAGATAATAAATATAAAGATATTTTAAATGTTGATGGGGTTATAGGATATTTAGAGATTCCTAAAATAAATGTAAAGCTTGCTATTTATCATGGGACTAGTGAAGAGGTATTGAAAAAAGGAGTTGGACATATAGAAACTACGCCACTACCTATAGGTGGGGGAGGGAATCACTCTGTTTTAAGTGCTCACAGAGGTTTGCCATCAGCAAAATTATTTACTGATTTAGATAAATTAGAGTTAGGAGATTTTTTTGTTATTAATATTTTATCTGAAACATTGGTATATAAAGTAGATCAAATAAATGTAGTTGAGCCAACAGATACAAAGTATTTACAATCAGAAGAAAATAAGGATTATGTAACTTTATTAACTTGTACACCATATTCAATTAATAGTCATAGACTCTTGGTAAGAGGTACAAGAGTAGATAATAACATCTATCTAGAGAGTAATAATGAGGAATTAGAGAAAAATACACAATTATATTATTTATTAATATTAGTAATATTGTTAGTCCCTTTATGTTGGTATATTTATAGAAGAAAAGGATTGATGAAAAATGAACAATAGAATAAAAAAGATTATGTTAATAGTTATTTTTCTTATTGGGGTCATTATTTTTATTTATCCTATCGTAAGTGAAATGATAAAAAGTTATTTAATGCAGCATACTATTGTTGAATATAAGAAAGAAATACTTAATAATAATGAAGATAATAAAAAAGAAGAGATAGATTCTTTATATAATAAAATGAAAGAATATAATGAGAAAATATATATAGATGGACAAAAAACATTAGTGGATCCTTTTTCATATGAAGCGATAAGTTTCAATTTATTAGATTTTGGATTTAAAGATAATATATTTGGATATATAACTATTCCTAAAATGAATATAGAGGTACCAATATATCTTGGTGCAACAAAAGAAAACATGAATAAAGGTGCAGTTCATTTAAGTGAAACATCTATTCCTATTGGTGGAGTTAATACTAATTCTGTTATAGCTGCGCATAGAGGGATGCCAAGTCATCCTATGTTTAGAGATATAGAGTTATTAGAGATTGGTGATAAAATTATTATTAATAATCCTTGGGAGACTTTAACTTATGAAGTTAAAGAAACAAAGGTTATTAATCCAGGTGAAATATCAGAAGTTCTTATCCAGGATGGAAAAGAACTAGTTACATTAATTACTTGCCATCCATATACTAAGAATTATCATAGATATGTAGTATATTGTGAAAGAAAAAATAAGGAAGATACTATTGAAAATAATGGGGCCTTAGAAATAAAAAATCAAGATACTAAAAAAGAATATAATCTAATTAAAATTGAAAAGTTATTAAGGTATGTTGGCTTTGCTATAATTATTATATTATTATTAGTGGTTATTATGGAGAAGAAGATAAAAAGAAAATAGTAATCTTATAAAATATATTTTTTCAGAGTTTAGTATAGGTTGTAATATGAAGTAGATAAGAAAAAAGAAGGCTGATATAATGATTTTTAGAATATCTACAAAGGAGTTATTGCATGAAATATTATTTAGCACCAATGGAAGGGATTACAGGATACATATATAGAAATGCTTATGAAAAGTTCTTTCATAATATTGATAAATACTTTACACCATTTATTGTTCCAAATCAAAGCAGAAGCCTTAAAACAAAAGAGTTAAGAGATATTTTACCTGAAAATAATCAAGGTATGAATATAGTTCCTCAGATACTTACAAATGATTCAGAGGGGTTCATTGTTACTGCTAAAAAGTTAAAACAACTAGGATACAATGAGGTGAATTTAAATCTGGGGTGTCCAGCAGGGACAGTTGTTTCGAAAAATAGGGGATCAGGTTTTCTAGCATTAAGAGATGAACTAGATAGATTCTTAGAGGAAATATATAAGATTGAAGATATGAAAATTTCAATAAAGACTAGAATTGGAAAGGACACTCCAGAGGAGTTTTATAAACTTATAGAGATATATAATAAATATCCTTTAGAGGAGTTAATAATTCATCCTAGAACTAGAGAAGATTTTTATGGAAATAAACCTAATTTAGAAGTTTTTAAAGATGCATTATTATTAAGTAAAAGTCCTGTGTGTTACAATGGGGATATATTTACAGTTGAAGATTATAATAAATTGGTTGATACTTTTCCAGAAGTAGATAAAGTTATGCTCGGTAGAGGTGTTTTAGCTAATCCGGGACTTCTAGGAGAGATAAAAGATAATAATTTCATTACTAAAGATATATTAAAAGCCTTTCATGATGAAGTTTTTCAAAACTACATAGAATTATTTAATGATGATAAAAATGCAATGTTTAGAATGAAAGAGCTTTGGGGTTACATGATATATATGTTTACTGATAATAAAAAGTATGCAAAAAAGATAAAGAAAGCTCAAAAAGTTATAGATTATAAACAAGCTGTTTCAAGCTTATTTATGGAACAAGAGATTATTAAAGGGGCTGGCTTGTTTAATAATATGGATTAAAGTAAGAATCTACACTTCTATAGTGTGGATTCTTTATATAAAAAATGAGAATATATATTGACTTAGAGTTCACTCCAAGAAGTATACTGATTAATATACTAATGTAAAATATAGGAGGAATTTATTATGGTCTTAAACAGAATTAATGAACCAAAGGATTTAAAGCATCTTAATAAAGAAGAGTTAGGATATTTAGCTAGTGAAATAAGAGAAATTTTAATAAGAAAGGTAAGTACAACAGGTGGACATTTTGGTCCTAACCTAGGAATGGTGGAAGCGACAATAGCAATGCACTATGTATTTAATTCACCAATAGATAAAATAGTATATGATGTATCTCATCAATCCTATACTCATAAAATTTTGACAGGAAGAAAAAATGCATTCATTAATCCAGATGAATATAAAACTGTTACAGGATATACTGAGCCTAGTGAAAGTGAACATGATTTCTTTATAGTAGGTCATACATCTACTTCTGTTAGTTTAGCATGTGGATTAGCAAAAGCAAGAGATATAAAGGGTGGAAAAGAAAATATTATTGCTGTTATAGGAGATGGTTCCCTAAGTGGTGGTGAAGCATATGAAGGGTTAAATAATGCAGCTGCATCAGGGAAAAATATTATAATTTTAGTTAATGATAATGATATGTCTATAGCAGAAAACTATGGTGGGCTTTACAAAAATTTAGAATTACTACGTAAATCTAATGGAAATGCTGAAAATAATTTCTTTAAGGCATTAGGATTTGAGTATCATTATATTGATAATGGAAATGACATAGAATCATTAATTGATACATTCTCTAAGGTAAAGGATATAGATCATCCAGTGGTTATTCATATGCATACAATTAAGGGAAAAGGATATAAGGATGCTGAAGAAAACAAAGAGGCATTTCATTGGGTTAGTCCCTTTAATTTAGAAACAAAAGAGCCAGTAAATAAACCAACTTCAGGAGAATCTTATAGGAGCATTACTGAAGAGTTTTTAATGAAAAAAGCAAGTGAAGATCCTAAAGTTGTAGCTATAACAGCAGGAACGCCATCATCAGTTAGCTTGGGGAACTTTAGAAATGAATTTAAAAATCAATTTATAGATGTTGGAATAGCAGAGGAGCACGCAGTTGCTCTTGCATCAGGAATAGCATCACAAGGAGGTAAACCTGTAGTTGGATTTTTAAGTTCATTTATCCAAAGAACTTATGATCAGTTATCTCAAGATCTTGCTATAAATAATAATCCAGCATTAATAATGGTTTATGGTGGCGGAATAACAGGGGGAGATGTTACTCACCTTGGAATATTTGATATACCTTTAATAAGTAATATTCCTAATATAGTTTATCTTGCACCAACTAATAAAGAAGAATATATAGCTATGATGGAATGGGGAATTGAGCAAGATAAATATCCAGTTGCAATACGTGTTCCAAATATAAATGTAGTATCTACTGGGATTTCTGTAGAGCCTGATTTTTATAATATAAATACCTATAAAAAAGTTGAAAGTGGGAAAGATATAGGAATAATTGGGCTAGGAGATTTTTATCATCTTGGAAAGAAAGTAAAAGAAAAATTAAAGTCTGAAATAGGGGTTAATGCTACCTTAATAAATCCTAGATTTATAAGTGGCATAGATGAGAAGTTATTATATGAACTTTTGGAAGAACATAAATTAGTAATTACTTTAGAAGATGGAGTTATTAATGGTGGATTTGGTGAAAAGATTTCAAGATTCTATGGTGACAAAAATATTAAGGTATTGAATTTTGGAGCTGATAAGGAATTTACTAATGGGGTTTCTAAAGATGAGCTATATGAGCGTTATCATTTAACAGAGGAACTAATAGTAGAGGATATAAAAAAAGCATTAGAATAGATAAGACTGGATATAATAGTATTAATTAAATTATAAACAAAGGAGAAAAAATATGAATTGGAAATATGAAAAAGAGCGTATATATAGTGAAAATGATAAAGGGGAGCTAATGGCTGAAGTAACTTTTAAACGTGAAAAAGGTGAAGAGGTAAATATAGATCATGTTTATGTTAACCCAGTTTTAAGGGGTCAAGGAGTTGCTTCAAAGGCAATGCTTATCATGGTAGAGTATTTAAGAAAAGAAAAGCTTAAAGCAACAGCTACATGTTCATATGCTAATGATTGGTTTAAGAAAAATGAAAAAGAATATTTAGATGTAATTTCTGATAATAATATAGATGCTGTTGTTGCATGTAAAATAGGTGGAAGACATTAGAATAATAAAGGTTGTACGATATTTCTAACATATATCTACAACCTTTATTATTTTTTTAGAAATTATATTTTTATTTAATTTTGTTTATATAGTAAGCAAAAATAATATCTATAATTATCAAAAGGGTTGAACGCGGAGTAATATCATAATCATATAAAGTGCTTTTCTCAGAGAAAGTATTAATAGATATATCAACAAACTTTGAAAGTTTTGAATCAGGTGTATTAACTATAGCTGCAGTTTTAAAATTACGATAGCTTAATTTTTCCGCTACTGTTGTTAATGTTGAAGTATTACCACTATTAGATATAAATAGTATTAAGTCATCATGAGAAGAGCTTTTGTCTAAAAGATCTATAATGTGTGACTCGTAAATATAGAAGCTACTTTTATTGGTTTGCATCAAAAGTTTTGAAAAATATTCTCCCATAGGTTTAGATAATCCTACAGATACTATTATTACTTTCTTAGCAGTGTGAATTAAATCAGCCAAATTATTGATATTATCTATAGAAAGCTTATCTAATGAAATGTTTAAACTATTTTTAATCATACCAATATAGTTATCAATATTTGGTGTTAAGTCATTATTCATATTTTTTAATATATATTTTAGTTCAGAGAAACCGGTTAAACCTAGATTTGTACACATTCTAACTATTGTTGTGGTACTCACATTATTTTCTTCTGCCATTTTTGTTAGAGAGAGTTTTTTTGCCTTTTCTAAATCAGAATTAATAAAGTAAAATATATGTTTCTCAGCATATGTAAGGTTATTAATTTTATCTGAAAAATAATTAATAAGAGCGCTCATATACATCCTCCCAATAAATAAGTGTAAAATTATTATACTAAAGGTTTACAAGAATTTCGACAGTAAAAAGTAAAAATATACTTTTGTTGTATAACAAAAGTATAAAAATATATGCAATAATAAATTTGTAAAAGGTTTCAAAAAAGAAAAGTCGACTTACTTTATAAAATAAAGGAGGAAGTACAAATGGATTTAACAAAAATGACAAATGAAAAACTTGTTCTTTTAAACCAAAAATGTGTTACTAAAGAGGAAGTTATTAAGAAGTTAATTGAAAAGTTATATGAAGAAAAAGTTATAACATCTAAAGAAGAATTCTTTGATGCAGTTATGGAAAGGGAAGCACATTCTCCAACCGGATTAGAAAGAGGGGTAGCTATTCCTCATGGTAAGTCGAATATAGTTAAGAAGGCAGCTTTTGCAGTAGCTAGATTAGAAAAGCCAATAACTGATTGGGAAAGCGTTACTGAAGGAAATCAAGTAGATTTAGTATTTCTTTTAGCGATTCCAAAAGCAGAAGAAGGGTCTACTCACTTAAAATTATTAGCTGAATTATCTTCTGCTTTAATGTATGAAGATTTCACTACAAATATAAAGAATGCTAAGAATTCTAGGGAATTATTAGAAGCTTTAGATTATAAGAAGGCTAATAATGAAGTTAAGGAATATAATAAAACTGTTTTAGCTGTAACTGCTTGTGCAGCAGGAATAGCACATACATATATGTCAGCAGAAGCTTTAGAAAAGGCTGGTAAAGAGATGGGGGTTAGAATTCTTGTTGAAAAGCAAGGTGCTAACGGTATCGAAGATATGCATAAAAAAGCTGATATTAAGAAAGCTGATGGAGTCATATTTGCGTGTGATATATCAGTTAAAAATATCGAAAGATATAACGGAAAAAACTTTGTTAAAGTTAAGGTTGCAGAACCATTAAAAGATGCAAAAGCATTAATAGAAAGAGTTTTAAGTAATCCAGATGGCAAAGTTGAAGGAGATGTTAAGGAAACAGCTGTTGAAAATGATAAACAAAAGGGAATTTTATCTGAAATGATGGAAGCCATAATGACTGGTATTTCGTATATGATTCCAGTTATAGTAGCTGCAGGTCTAATGATGGGGATTGCAAAGCTTTGGGCAATGGGAATAGGTCAAGTAGATAATTTAGGTACTTTGGCAGAAAGCACAAATCAATTATATGTATTCCTTCATTATTTAGATAAGTTTGGTGGATTAATATTTAAGTTTATTTATCCAGTATTTGCTGCCTATGTTGCTTATTCAATTGCTGATAGACCAGGACTTGTACCAGGGTTTATAGGTGGTGCATTTGCAGGTGGCTTACACTTTACGTTCTGGGGTGTTCAAGGAGGAATACCATCAGGATTCTTAGGTGCGTTACTTCTAGGTTTAGTTGCAGGTTATTTAACTAGATTTTTAAATAAAAATATTAAGTTAAATAAAAATTTACAAGCTATGAAACCAATGTTCTTATTACCAGGTATCGCAGTATTAGTTATTTTTATATTAAACTTCTACGTTGTTGATCCAGTATTTGGTGGATTAAATGGGTGGTTATCGAACACGATTGCTTCATTTGATACAGGAAGTACTATGGTATTAACTTCAGTAATAGCAGCATGTACAGCTTTTGACTTAGGTGGTCCGGTTAACAAGGCTGCAGGAGCAATTGCAATGGGACTTGCGGCAGATGCAATCTTCCCACTTACAGGAAGAGTTTTATCAATAATAATACCTCCTATTGGTTTAGGATTAGCTACAGTACTTGATAAGTATACAGTACTTGATAAGTATATTGTTAAAAGAAGAGTATTTGATGAAAACTTAAGAGTTGTTGGTAATACATCAATATTACTTGGACTTATTGCAGTAAGTGAAGGTGCAATTCCGTTTATGTTAAAGAATCCGTTAATAACAATTCCAGTAAATATTATTGGAGCAATTTTAGGCTCTTGTACAGCAGTTGCTTTAGGAGCAGTACAATGGAACCCACTACCAGCAATCTGGGGATGGCCATTAGTTGAAAATTTATGGGCATATATTGTAGGTCTGTTAGTAGGTACATTATTCATCGCTTTAGCTAATATATTTATAAGATTCAATATGTTAAAAAAGCAAGAAAAGAATAATGCTTAATTAACATACAAATAAAGAACTAAAAGCTATATTTATAGTTTTTAGTTCTTTCATTAGGAAAATATTTCAGGAGGATTATAATGACTAAAAAAAAGGTATACATAGTACCACATTCTCATTGGGATAGAGAATGGTACTTTTCAATAGAAGATTCAAACGTACTACTTAGTGAAAATATACCATATCTTATGAGTACTTTAGAGCAAGATAAAAACTTTTGTTCCTATACTTTTGATGCTCAGTTATCAATAGTTGATGAATATTTAAAGCTATATCCAGAAGATAAGGAAAGATTAGAAAAATTAATTGAAGATAAAAGAATCTTTGTAGGGCCTTGGTATACCCAAACTGATTCTCTACTAGTAAATAAAGAATCTATTGTTAGAAACTTATTATATGGAACAAGATTAGGTAATAAATATGGACATTCAATGGAGATAGGTTATTTACCAGATATATTTGGACAAAATCAATATCTTCCATCTATTTTTAAAGGCTTTGAAATAGAGAATAGTGTATTACAAAGAGGGATATATACAAATGAGTTGAATGAAAACTTAAATTTTATATGGAGCTCGCCAGATGGAGAAAAGATACAAGCAAATAATATTTTTCTAGGGTATGGACCAGGAAAATTTTTAGCTTCTGATGATAAATACATTAAAGAAAAACTTTTTCCTATGCTTGAAAAATTAGAAAGTCTAAATAAGGATTCTAATAATATTTTACTTCCAGCAGGAGGGGATCAAGTTTTAGTAAGAAGAAACTTCCCTAAGATAGTAAAAGAACTTAATGAAAAGCAAAACAAGTATGAGTTTATTCTTTCAAATTATGAAGAATTTATGAAAGATACATGGAAAAATGAGAGCTTTAAAAATGAAATTAGTGGCGAGTTAATAGCTTGTCAAAAATCAAGAATACATAACACAATAAAATCTCAAAGATATGATATAAAAAAGAGTAACTATGATGTGGAAAATAAAATTCTTTACATACTAAAACCATTAGCTACTATAGGAAAGTCTCTAGGTCTTAAATATCCTACACCATGGATTGATATGATGTGGAAACTTTTATTTGATGTTCATGCACATGATAGTATTGGTGGATGTAACTCAGATGAAACTAACAAAGAAATACTAAATAGGCTTGAAAAAGTAGATAGAATATCTTCAGATTTAATTAACATAATTAAAAAGCAAATTACAACTGCAGTTTCTGAAAAATTAGGTAGGGATAACATTTTAGTATTATTCAACACTAAGGTAAATAAGTCTAATGAAAATGTTAAGAGTGTCATATTTACAAAGAATAGTACTTTTAATATAAAAGATTTGCAAGGGGCAAATATAGATTTTACATTAACTAAAAGCGAATATTTAAGTGGCGGTAAACAAGTTGTTGTTACAGCAGAGGGAGAAAAAGAAATCGAGCTTCCAGGATACTATAGAAGTGAAATATTAATTAATAGTATAGAACTACCTGCTATTGGATATAAGACTTTACTTGTAAATGAAGTAGATGAAAGTAGGAATGATGTATTAGTTGTACAAGAGATAAATTATATTGAAAATGAAATATTTAAAGTAGAAGTAGAACCACAAAATATAAGGGTTAAGAATAAGGTTACAGGTTATGAAAATATAAATGCATTCCATTTCGAAGATGATGAGGATGCTGGGGACTCTTATGATTTTTCACCAGCAGAGGGTAGCGTAGTAACTGTTATAGATGAGTTTAAAGTGATAGAAGTTAAAAACTCTAAGAGAATTAAAGTGATGAAGTTGCTTCATAAAAATAGAAATAGAGAAATAGAAACTTTAATAGAATTAAGGGAAAATGAAGATTTTATTAGGGTAAATCATAAAATTAGTAATCAGGTAGAAAATCATAGATTAAGAGTAATTTTAAATACTGGAGTTAAGTCATCTGTTTCATTAAGTGATCAAGGATATTCATTAATAGAAAGAAATAATGAAAATAAATATCTTAATACATGGAGAGAAGAAGGTTTTGCAGAAGCACCAGTTCCTATTTATGCTTTAGAAAATATGGTGTCTTTAAAGAATGAAGAGAAGTTATATACGGTAATGGCTAAAGGAATAAAGGAGTATGAAATATTGGATAATTCTAAGATTGCATTAACTTTATTTAGAAGTGTTGGATTTTTAGGTAAGGATAATCTTCTGTGGAGACCAGGCAGAGCGTTAGGAATTAATAATAAGGTGGTTTACACAAAAGATGCACAAATGTTAAAGGAGATGCACTTTGAATATGCAATAACTTTTGGAGATCTTGAAGAGAATTTTGAAAATAAGCTATTTAATAAGCTAGATTTATACTTAGATAGATATACAAGCTATCAGCTTCAAAAATTAAATTTATTTGAAGAGAGAGTAGAAAGATTTGAGATTCCATTGACGTTAAAAAATGTACAGGAAGAATATTCAATATTATCAGTAGAAAATTCTAATGCGATTCAAAGTGTTCTAAAGGAAAGCTATGAAAAAGATGGATTTATTTTAAGAATATTTAATCCAGGAATAAAAGAAGTTAAGATTGACTTGTTAAAAAAGAATATAAAGAACATATTCTTAACTAATCTATATGAAAGAGTTTTAGAAGAAGTTAATAGTAGTATAGAAATTAAACCAAGAGGATATGTGACTTTAAAGATAGTATTATAAGCATTTTGGAGGTAAGCTATTATGGGTAGAGTTGAGTTAATTAATTCAGTTATAGATAAAGTTAAGTATATTTATGGTGAAAGTTATAAAGAAGAATATAAAGATGAGATAGAAAAATTAGTGAGCAAATGGGAACGTGAAGAATTCTCAAAGGCAGAAGAGGTTTCAGAAAAGAATATTTATTTAATTACATATGGTGATTCAATTTTTGAAGAAGATGTACCAACAATACAAACTTTAAATAAATTCTTAAAGGAAAAGGTAGAAAATACAATTACAGACGTACATATACTTCCTATGTTTACTTATACCTCTGATGATGGATTTTCAGTAGTTGATTATATGGAGATAGATAAAAGACTTGGAACATGGGAAGATATTAAGAATTTCTCTAAAGATTATAGATTAATGTATGATTTTGTAGCAAATCATATATCAAAAAGCAGTAGCTGGTTTAAGGGATACTTAAATAATGAAGAAAAATATAAAGAGTATTTCATAAAAGAAGATAATAGTTTCGATACTAAGAACGTTATAAGACCTAGAACATCACCTTTATTTCATAAGTATGAAGGTAAGGATGGTATCAACAAAACTGCTTGGACAACTTTTAGTGAAGACCAAGTTGATATAAATATAAAGCATTTTCCAGTATTCATTAAAATGACTGATATTTTATTAAACTATGCTAAAAATGGAGCAACTTCAATTAGGTTAGATGCAATAGGATTCTTGTGGAAGGAATCAGGTACAAGTTGTATGCATTTACCTGAAACTCATAAGATAATAGAAATTTGGAGAGTATTATTAGATTACTTTAAGAAAAATACTCAAATAATCACTGAAACTAATGTACCACACATTGAAAATATAAGTTACTTTGGAGATAAAACAAATGAAGCTCATATGGTTTATCAATTTACATTACCTCCATTAGTTCTTTATACATTAACTACCCATAATTCAAGAAAGCTTACTGATTGGGCTAAGACTATAGATAAAGTTTCAGAAAATGCTACATATTTTAATTTCCTATCAAGTCATGATGGAATTGGTATGAGACCAACAGAAGGAATATTAACAGAAGATGAAAAGCAACTTTTAGTTGATAAGGTGATTGAAAATGGAGGAAGGGTTTCTTATAAGAACAATACGGATGGTACAAGATCAGTATATGAGTTAAATATAAATTATAATGATGCTCTTATTAATAAGAATGAAGATTTATCTATGGAAATTCAAGTTGATAAAATTATAGCGTCTAATGCAATTCTTTTAAGTTGTGTTGGGGTTCCAGCAATTTACTATCACTCTTTATTGGGTTCTAGAAATGATTATAAAGGGTTAGAGGAATCAGGAATAAACAGAAGAATAAATAGAGAAAAGTTAGAGTATAATACAATTTCTAAGTCATTAGAAGATGATGATAGGAGAAGAGCTATATTCTCAAAAATCAAAAATTTAATTTCTTTAAGAAAAGAAGAATCAGCCTTCTCACCATTTGCAACTCAAAATATTTTAGATTTAGGTGAAAATATTTTCGCACTAGAAAGATATAATGAAAAAACGCATGAAAAAATAACTTTAATTTTAAATGTTGATAATAAAGAAATAAGTGTGAATTCTAATATTAAGGGTGTGGATAAAATTACAGGAAGAGAAATAGATGGTAATCTTATCTTAAAACCTTATGAATTTGTATGGATTAAATAGGGGTGAAAGTTATGAAAATAGTTTTAGCACCAGATTCTTTTAAGGAAAGCATGACTGCGAAAGAAGCTTGCATTGCAATGGAAAAGGGAATAAAAAGGGTATTAAGGGAAGCTATATGCATTCATGTTCCTATGGCAGATGGTGGTGAAGGAACTATGGATTCTTTAGTTGATGCTACATTAGGTGAAAAATATGCTGTTGAAGTAACTGATCCGCTTGGAAATAAGATTAATGCTAGATTTGGGATGCTAGGAGATAAAGAAACTGCAGTTATTGAAATGGCAGAAGCCAGCGGAATTCATTTAGTTGATAGAGATAAGAGGAATCCTCTAAAGACAACTACCTTTGGAACAGGAGAACTTATTAAAGCTGCATTAGATAAGGGAGCAAAAAAAATTATTATTGGATTAGGTGGAAGTGCAACTAATGATGGGGGTATAGGAATGCTTCAAGCTTTAGGAGCTAGCTTTACAGATAGAGATGGAAATGAGCTTCCTTTTGGAGGAGGAGCTTTATCTCTTTTAGAAAAAATTGATTTAACTAATTTTGATAAAAGAGTATTTAAAGTAGAAATTGAATTGGCATGTGATGTTAAAAATCCTCTTACAGGAAAGAATGGAGCAAGTTATGTGTTTGGAGCTCAAAAGGGTGCAACTAAGGATATGGTTTCTATATTAGATAACAATTTAAAGCATTATGCTGAAAAAGTAAAAGAGTTGTTATCAAAAGAAATAGATAATGTAGCCGGAGCTGGAGCTGCAGGCGGATTAGGTGCTGCACTTTTAGGGTTCTGTAATGGAAAATTGAAAAAGGGAATTGACCTAGTAATTAGGTATTCAAAGTTAGAAGAAAAGCTAAAGGATGCAGATTTAGTTTTTACAGGTGAAGGTAGTATAGATTTTCAAACAAAGTTTGGAAAAACTCCTATAGGAGTTTCGTCTGTTGCTAAAAAATTCAATATTCCTGTTATAGCTTTTGCTGGAAAAGTAGGAAGTGGAATAGAAGAATTGTATAGCTTAGGTATAAATTCAGTAGTAGGAATTATGCCTGGAATAATGAATATAGATGAAGCTTTAAGAAGTGGAAAAGAAAATTTGGAAAGAGCTTCAGAAAATATAATTAGGATAATTGAAGTTCAAAACATAGGAAAAAAATAAAATTTAGGCAAAGTATTAATTGTGGATGTACATCTTAAAGTATAAATCTAAAAAAGAATCTAGATAATTTATCTAGATTCTTTTTGTTGCTTTTCTAATAAAAAACAGCACTAACGATTAAACCTTCTATTAAGAGCAATGGAGCTTGTATGTTAATATTACTTAGAATAATTTCAAGATTGCCTAAACTAATAATTGGTTAAGTAAAAATAAATAATGAAAATATTGAAAAGAAATTTCCAGAAAAGATATTTGTTGATGATTAAATAGAAAAGAATGTTGCTTAATTCCTAAAATCATGAAAATAATTTCATAAAAACATAAAAAAAAGAAAGATAATACTAAAAGTAGTAAAAATGTTTACATAAACCTTTACAGGTGTAATAATATGAACTGTAAAGAGGAGGTAGAGAGTAATGAATAAAAGAATAGTAGCAGTTACAGCTTGCGCAGCAGGTATAGCACATACTTATATGGCGGCTGAAAGTTTAGAAAAAGCAGCAAAAAAGACTGGATATAAAATTAAAGTTGAAACTCAAGGTTCTATTGGAGCTGAAAATGTTTTAACAGAAAAAGATATTGAAACAGCAGACGTAGTAATAATAGCAGCAGATATAAATATAGATTTAATGAGATTTTCAGGGAAGAGAGTATTATCAGTAAAATCAATTGATGCAATAAAAGCACCAGAAGCATTAATTAAAAGAGCTTATGACGAAGCTAAAGTTTTTGGAGCAAAAGGAACTAAGGTTGGTAAGGTGACTTTAGGAAAGACAGAAAATAATTTTGTTAAACATATAATGAGTGGGATATCATATATGACTCCAATGGTTATAGCATCAGGTATACTATTAGCTATTGCTAACATATTTGCATTCCAAGCAAATGAACTTGGTCAAATAGTAAATTGGGGATTTGATAAAACAACACAAATGGGATTTTTCATGTCTAAGCTTTTTGAAGTTGGACAAGTTGGATTTAAATTGATGATTCCTTTATTTGCAGCTTTTGTTGCTAATTCAATAGCAGACAAGCCTGCAATAGCACCAGCAATGATAGGTGCATACTTAGTAAATGATGCAACATATTTAGGAACTCAAACAGGTGGTGGTTTCTTAGGAGCAATCTTAGTTGCATTCATAGTTGGATATTTAGTAAAAGGACTAAAGAAGATAAAATGGCCTAAGATATTACAACCATTACTTGCTATTATGATTATTCCTTTAATAGCTACTTTTGCAATAATGGTTATAGTAACATACTTAATTGGTACTCCGATAGCAGGATTAATGGATAGTTTATATAGTGGATTAACAACTTTAAATGAAACATTCGCTGGAGCACCATTTATAATTGGAGCAATTATTGGTGGTATGATTGGATTTGACTTTGGAGGTCCAGTTAATAAGACAGCACTTATATTTGGTACAGCTGTTTACACAGATACAGTGGCTAAGTTTGGTATAGCAAATGCTAACTTTGTACCTCAAACAGCAACACAAGCTGCAATTTCAGTTGCACCATTAGGAATATGGCTTGCATCAGTATTATTTAAGAATAAATTTACAAAGAATGAAAAGATATCAGCTAGTTCAGCATTTGGTATGGGTATGGTTGGAGTTACAGAAGGAGCAATTCCATTTGCAGCATCTAATCCAGTTCAAATGATTACTGCATCTGTTGCTGGTTCAGCATTAGCAGGGGGACTTGCTTCTATAACTGGATGTAAGTTCTACGGTGGTATTGGATCTCCGCTAGGAGCAGTTATAGGATACATTGAACAACCAGTTCCATTTATAACTTGGATATTATGTATATTTGCAGGTATTTTAGTAACAGCATTAATCATTGGATTCTGGAGAAAGCCAGTATGTGAAGAAGAGGAAGAATATATAGAAGTAGAGCCTAATGAAATTATTGAGGAATCTATAGTAGAAGCTAAGGAATTATTTAGTGAAGATCACATATACATTGATGAAAATTCAACTACTCAAGATGAAGCTTTTAAGTTTATAGCATCAATAGCTAAGAAGCATGGATATGTTAAGAGTGAAGAAGATTTTTATCACGGGTTACAAGAGAGAGAAAAAGAAGCTACAACTGGATTTAATGATGGTATAGCAATACCACATAGTAAAAATTCAACAGTTATTTCACCAGGTGTATTCTTAATTAAATTTAAAAATCCAATAGAATGGGACTCATTAGATGGAAAGAAGATAACTACAGCTTTTGCGCTAACTATTCCTGAGGATGGAGCAGAAAATCACTTAAAGATATTAAGCACAATAGCAAAAGAATTAATAGATGATAATTTCAGAAATACAGTTATCAAAGAAACAGATTCCCAAAAACTATACAATTTAGTTAAGGGTATACAACTATAATTTAAAAATCCACTGGTGATTGTAATAAGAACCAGTGGATTTTTACTATAGAAAAGATTTAATTCATAAAAGGAGATATATAATGAAAAAAATACATGTTTATCCCCACACACACTGGGATTATGAATGGTATTTTACTTCAAATGAATCAATTATACAGCTAGTATATCACATGGATGAAGTAATAAAGGCACTAGAAGACGGAGATTTAGAAACATACCTATTAGATGGACAATTAAGTATTTTAGATGAATATATAAAGTTTATGCCAAGTAACTTTGAAAGAGTAAAAAAACTTGTTGAAGAAGGAAAATTAATAATAGGACCTTGGTATACACAAACTGATGAGCTGATTATAGATGGAGAATCAATAGCTAGAAATCTTTTTTATGGTATAAAAAGTGCATCAAAGTATGGAGATTATTTAAAGGTTGGCTATTTACCAGATTCTTTTGGACAAAGTAAGGATATGCCTAAAATATTAAATGGTTTTGATATTAAGAGAAGTATTTTCTGGAGAGGGGTATCTAAGGATGTCTGTCCAAATAGAGAGTTTATTTGGAAGGGTGAAGATGATAGTTCACTTTTAGTTTACAACATAAAAAATGGATACTTCTATGGTGGGAATTTAATTTATACTGATGATGTAGAAAAAGTAGAAAAAACAATTTTAGATGGATCACAAACTGACAATATTCTTCTACCAGTAGGGGGAGACCAGAGGTTTGTAGATTTCAATTTAAAAGAGAGAATAAAATACTATAATGATAGAACTAAAAATGATTTTGAATATGTTGAAAGCAGTTGCGATAAGTTCTTTGATGAATTAGAAAAGTCAGAAGGGTTAAAAGAAGTAAAAGGTGAATTTGTAAACCCATCTAACTCTAAAATTCATAGATCAATATATTCTTCTAGATATGACCATAAGTATTTAAATGATAAGATTGAAAGAAGATTAATTTATCAATTAGAACCATTAATGGTTATAGCTCAAAATCTTGGATTAGATCCAAAGGTTGAAATGATAGAGGAAATTTGGAAGAAGTTACTTATGAACCACGCTCATGATAGTGCTTGTGGATGTAATAGTGATAAGACAAATAGAAGTATAATTTCAAGGTTAACAGAAGCAGATCAACTATCTTACTCAGCTTGTGATTATATTATAAGAAAGATAAGTGAATCTATTGAAGGTAAAGAGGAAGATGACATAATTTTATTTAATACTCTTCCTCATAGAAGAGAAGAAGTAGCAAAAGTAGTTGTTACAACTAAACTTAAGAACTTTAAAATTACAGATAAAAACGGAAATATAATTGAGCATGAAGTATTAGATGTTGTTAAAGAGTATGCAGGTAGCATTAAGAAGGATGAGTCTCAATACGATAAAGATCTATACTATTATGTTTCAAAGGTGGCATTAAAATGCAACTTAGAGCCATTAAGTATAGAAGTATTAAAATTAGTTGAAATTGATGAAGAAGTAGAAGCATCAGAAAATAAAAAGGATAATTATATAGAAGATAATTTCTATAAGGTTGAATTCATTGATGGAAAAATTAATATCTTAGATAAGGTTAATAATAGAAAGTTAGAGGATTGCTTATACATTGAAGAAAGTGGAGATGATGGAGATACATATGACTACTCCCCTCCAGAAGAAAAGTATGATTTTAGATATAACTTAAGCTTTGGGAATGGAAATGTAGAAGTAAATAATAGAAAGCTTCATAAAGATATTAAAATATGTGGAGAATTTATTGTACCAGAAAATCTTAAAGAGAGAGAATTAAATAAGAGAAGTACAAGTATACCATATAAATTAATCTTATCATTATCTAATAAAGGTGTTATAGAATGTCATTTAGAATTAGATAATAATGCAGATGATCATAGAATGAGAATAGTTTTAAAAACAGATGTTTTTTCAACAGAAAGCATTTCAGATACTGCTTTTGGGGTAATAAAAAGAGATAATGTTCCTAAACATATTAATGATTGGAGAGAATTAGGATGGAAAGAAGAGCCATCACCAATATATCCAATGCTTCATTTTGCAGGAATTGAAGATGAAAACTCATCAGCTACATTGTTAGCAAAGGGAATAAAGGAATATGAAATATTAGATAATTCTAAGATTGCATTAACTTTATTTAGAGGGGTTGGATTCTTAGGAAAGCCTGATTTAATTAGAAGACCTGGTATAGCATCTGGAAATGAGTTTAGATATATAGAAACTCCTGATAGTCAATTAAGGGGAAAAATGAAATTTAAATTTGCTATATATCTTAGTCATAAGATGGATGCTACAGTAGTAAATAAACTTTGGAAGAATTATAGTATAACTATTCCAAGTTATCAAATACAAGAAATAAACAGGTTTACAAATACCCTTAAATATTTTGTTATGCATCCTTTAAAGAATAGTGTGGAAGCAATAAAGAATGTAGTAGATTGTAGCGAATTAAAAGATATTGTAGTTACTTCTATAACACCTGTAGATAAGAATTCATTTACTATTAGATTTGTAAATTATAATGATAAATTAGTTGATGGAGGCAAGCTTAAGACTAATAAAGGGACTAGTTATGAGTGGGTTAATATGAATAATAGGGCTATAGTTAGTGAAGAAAAAATTAATGGCCATATAAATCTAGGAAAATTTAAAAATGGTGAAATTAAGACATTAAAAATCAATATATAGTTGAAAAAGATGGAAGAAATATATAGTATTAAATCATAGTAAGCTTTGGGAGAGATAGGAATATGAATAAAGAGATTATATTGAGGATAACTCATGCAAAGTTCAAGTTTACCTATGTTGAAGAACAGATTGCTGAGTATTTTCTAGGAAATAATAAACCAATGTCAATAAATGATTTGGCTGAGTTACTATGTGTTTCACCTGCATCAATCACAAGATTTTGTAAAAAGATAGGGCTTAATAACTATAAGGAACTTATATATTTATATAAAGAGCATCTTAAAGAAAATGATAAAATTAATATGAATAATATTTCTGTAGACTTACAAAAATCATACTTTAAAATCTTTAATCAAATTGATGGAAGCTTTAATAGGGAGAAGATTGAGGAGATTTGCGATTTAATACATAGCTATAGATTTATGCATATTTTTGCATTAGGTTTAAGTGCAACAGCAGCTCAAGATTTTAAGTTTAGATTTTCTAGAATGGGGAAATTTATAGAAGTAATTTATGATAAAGATGCTATAGATATGGCTACGGCAGTAATAGAAGAAGGAGACTTGGTATTTATATTTACTTTAAGAGGGAATAAATACCTACAAAAATGTGCAAAAGCCTTAAAGGAAAAGGGAGCTAAACTTGTAGTTATTACAGGAAATGAACATACTAAATTAAATGAATATGCAGATATAATTATAGTTACTGCTAATCTTTCTGGGGAAGAATCAACAGGAATGATATCTGCTCAAATTCCTATTTTAATACAAATAGATTTAATTCACTATTATTATGTAAGGAAATATAAAGAAGTTTTAGAAGCATGGGTTTCAACGGAAAAGGTATTTAATAAAGAGTAATATATGGGGAGGATTTTAGAGATGTATGCATGTTTAGATATAGGAGGTACTTCTATAAAAGTAGGTATTTCTGATAAGAATGGTAATTTAACTAATAAAGGTAATTTAAAGGTTTCTGATGAGTTTAGTGTTATTATAGATGGAATTGTAAATTGGATAGAAGAAATAAGAAAAAGCTATGATATAGAAGGTATAGCAATTAGTGCTCCAGGAGCTGTAAATAGTAAAACTGGGGTGATTGGGGGAGCAAGTGCACTTCCATGTATTCACGGACCAAACTGGAAGGAAATTTTATGTGAAAAAACAGGATTACCTATAAGTATTGAAAATGATGCAAACTGTGCAGCTTTAGCAGAGGCTTTTTCAGGTAAGGGAAAAGATTTAAATGATATATTATTTGTGGTATGTGGTACTGGAATTGGTGGCGCAATAATAAAAGATGGGAAAATTCATCATGGCAAACATCTTCATGGGGGAGAAGTTGGATATATGCTTATGGAAGAATCTAATGGTGAATATTTAAACTTTAGTGAAGTTGCATCTACAATGTCTTTTGTTAGAAAGGTAAGAAAGCACTATAATGATGATTCATGGAACGGAGAAAGTGTTTTTGAAGCAGCAGAAAAAGGCGATGAAGTATGTAGAGGTGCTATAGATACCTTTTATAAGAACCTAGCAAAAGGAATATTTAATTTACAACATATTTATGATCCGGAGATAATTTTGTTAGGTGGGGCAATTAGTAATAGGGAAGATTTTATTGATAGAATAAATGAAAAGTTATTGATGATAAGGGAAAAGATAAATATAGATACCCTTATGCCAAAGATAGATACATGTACTCATAAAAAGGATGCTAATTTAGTTGGAGCTTTAGCTAACTTTTTAATGGAACATGGAGAATAATAGTAAAGCTTCTATGATTTTATATCATAGAAGCTTTATTATTATTCTAAAATTTCAAGAATTTCTACAGTATAATTTGAACCAGGTGCATTTACTTCTACTATGTCTCCAGCTTTACTACCAGATAAAGCTTTTCCTAAATCAGATTCTATACTTATCATCATATTTTCAGGATCTAGGTCCATTGTAGTAACTAATGTAATTACATCTTCATCATCATCTTCAACAAACTTTATTCTAGCTTTACTGTTAATTCCTAATACAGTTTTATCTACATTTTCATCATCAATAACTGTAGCAGTTGAAATCATAGATAATAAATATTGTATTCTGTTATCATTTTCTCTATAGTTAGCACAAGCTTCTTTATACTCAGCATTTTCAGATCTATCACCATGAGCTGCTGCAACTAATTTCTCTTTTGCTATTTCAGCCCTTTTAACAGTCATTCTATAATCTAATTCTTCTTGCAATTTTCTCATATTTTCGTGAGTCAGTATATTATTCATAGATATGAACCTCCCCTAAATCTATTACCTTAATATTATATAAATATATATAAGAAAATGAAAGGTATTTCTAAATAAGTGTGGTTGAATTAATAGTATATAATTTACAAAAAGGTGCTTAAAACCCTTGTGTTAACTTAATATTTTAGTAGCTGATATATTTTTATGTATAGAGGGGAATTTATAGTTTATAATTATAAAAGAATTATTATATATTGAAGGAGAAATAAATGATTAATTTAGATGAACTAAAGCTGATAACTTCCCAAGAATTATTAGAAAAGTTATATGGTAAAAATTTAGAAACAAAGAAGGATGTTTTAGAATATATTGAGAGAACAAAAATACTTAAGGGGGAAGGAGTACCTCAAGAGCTTATTGATGATACTTATAAATTAATTGATGAAAGTATAGATAATATGAAGTCCAAGGTTAAGCCTAATACAATAATGTTCTTAAAGAATACTTTAAAGTCTTCCCTAGGAAAGCTAGTCAAAGAAAAGAAAGAAAATAAACCTGAAAGTGGTTTTATTAAATTCTTTAAAAAAGCATATCCAGAAGGGAAGAGAAATAGGAATTTTACTTATGTATTAATGGATAATAGTAAAATTTCTGCTGAACAAATTTGGACTACTTTAACTTATATAAATAGACAGTATTTAAAAGATAATCTAACTATTTCTAGTGAAGAGAAAAAAGAAATTATAGATATGATTCAAAGAATGTTAGATAAGAGGGATATTAAATATGTAAATCAAATAAAGAGTATGGATAAACTTCTAAAAATGCTTAATATTAAAATAAAAGAAGAAAAAGGAAGTTTTAAAGTAAAGTAGCAAAGGCCGTCAATACTTATTGACGGCTTTTATAATGTTACTAATTAGGAAAAGTATGGTATATTTATAAGAGATATCTTGGAAGTTAGTGGCAGGGGGGATTATTATGTTAGACATGACAAAAGGGAATAGTAATAAGCTTATAATTAAGTTTGCATTACCTATGATTTTGGGAAATATATTCCAGCAATTATATAACCTTGTAGATACTATTGTAGTTGGAAGGTTCGTTGGACCAGACGCATTAGCTGCAGTTGGTTCTTCTTTTGCAATAGTAACTTTTATAACATCAATAATAATTGGCCTAGCTATGGGGGTAGGAGTTATACTGGCTCAAAGCTATGGTTCTAAAGAAAATGATAAATTTAAAGAAATATCTATTACCTCTTTTATATTTATTGGAGGTATTACTTTAATATTGATGGTAATTTCTCTAATATCCATAAACTTATTGTTGGATTTATTTAATATGCCATCAGAATTGTTAGGGGCTGCTAAGGAATATTTAATAATAATTTTATTAGGACTTGGTTTTACTTTTATATATAATTTAGCAACTGCTATTTTAAGAGCAATAGGGGACTCTAAAAGACCTTTATATTTTTTAATTATTGCTTCATTAATTAACGTATTGCTAGATTTAGTTTTTGTAATAAATTTTAATTTAGGTGTAAAAGGAGTTGCACTTGCAACAATAATTGCTCAAGGGGTTTCAGCAATTTTGAGTATTATATATGTATTTAAGAATATATCCTTTATAAAATTTGAGAGAAAAGATATTAGAATTAAAAAGGATACTTTGAAGCTAGTAGCTAATTATTCTATTCTAACTTCAGTTCAACAATCAATAATGAATTTTGGAATACTTATAGTTCAAGGTCTAGTTAATACATTTGGAGTAACTGTAATGGCAGCTTTTGCAGCAGGAGTAAAAATAGATTCTATAGCTTATATGCCAGTTCAGGATTTTGGAAATGCTTTTTCAACTTATGTGGCACAAAACAAAGGGGCTGGAAAGCCTGAAAGAATAAAAGAAGGAGTTAAAGGAGCAATTAAAATAATAATAACTTTTTGTTTATTTGTATCAACTTTAATTCTAATATTTTCTAAGAATATAATGCTTTTATTTGTAGATAAAGGTGAGGAAGAAGTTATAAGACTTGGAGTTGAATATATATCAGTAGTTGCAATTTTTTATGTTCTTATAGGATTTTTATTTATGTTCTATGGTCTTTATAGAGGACTTGGTATGTTAAAAATGTCTATTATTTTAACTATAATCTCTTTAGGAAGTAGGGTTATACTTTCATATATTCTATCTGCAACTACTTTAGGCGCAAATGGAATATGGTGGTCAATACCTATTGGATGGGCATTAGCAGATGGAGTTGGGTTTTATATTTACAGAAAATCACGAACGATATTAGATAAAAATTAAAAAAAGTTTGTATATTTGCAGTTGTATATGGTAAAATTGGGATGAGATTTAAAATAATGTGTTGAAATATAAAGAAGATTATAATAAATAATTAGGGAGAGGTTATATGTTTAATAAATTTAATGTGAAACCATTATGGGAAGTAAGTAAGAAAATTGTTGCTGTATCTCAAGGATATCAATCAGCAGATATAGTAATTACAAATGCAAAACTTATAAATGTATGCACTAGAGAAGTAATTGATAATACTGATGTTGCAATTAGTGAAGGAAGAATTGCTTTAGTTGGAGATGCAAAGCATTGTATAGGGGAAGGAACAGAAGTAATTGATGCGAAGGGACAGTATATAGCTCCTGGATTCTTAGATGGCCATATCCATGTTGAATCATCAATGCTTAGTGTTAGTGAATACGCACGTTCAGTAGTACCTCATGGTACTGTAGGAATATATATGGATCCACATGAAATTTGTAATGTACTTGGGTTAAATGGCGTACGTTATATGATAGAAGATGGTAAGGGAACACCACTTAAGAATATGGTAACTACTCCATCATGCGTGCCAGCAGTTCCAGGATTCGAGGATACAGGGGCAGCAGTAGGACCTGAAGATGTTGCAGAAACTATGAAGTGGGATGAAGTTGTTGGTCTTGGAGAAATGATGAATTTCCCAGGAATATTATACTCTACAGATCATGCACATGGAGTAGTAGGAGAAACATTAAAAGCTAATAAGATAGTAACAGGACATTATTCTCTTCTTGAAACAGGGAAGGGGTTAAATGGATATATAGCATCAGGAGTAAGATGTTGTCATGAATCTACAAGAGCAGAAGATGCACTAGCAAAGATGAGACTTGGAATGTATGCAATGTTTAGAGAAGGTTCTGCATGGCATGATTTAAAGGAAGTTAGTAAGTCAATTACTACAAATGAGGTGGATAGTAGATTTGCAATATTAATATCTGATGATACACATCCACATACTTTACTTAAGGATGGACACTTAGATCATATTATAAGAAGAGCTATTGAAGAAGGAATAGATCCACTAGTAGCAATACAAATGGTTACTATAAATTGTGCTCAATGTTTCCAAATGGATCATGAATTAGGGTCAATAACTCCAGGAAAATGTGCAGATATAGTTTTTATAGATGATTTAAATAAGATTAATATAACAAAGGTTATTATAGATGGTAACGTAGTTGCTGAAAATGGAGTTTTAACAACTGAAATAGCAGAGTACCATTATCCAGAAGATGCAATGAATTCAATGCATATAAAGGAAGAAATAACTCCAAAATCATTTGATATATTAGCTGAAGGTAAAGATAAGGTTAATGCAAGAGTTATAGAAATTATTCCAGCAAGGGTTGGAACATATGAAAGACATATTGAATTAGAAGTTAAAGATGGAAAAGTTCAATGTGATGTAAGTAAAGATGTTCTAAAGGCAGCTGTATTTGAAAGACACCATGAAACAGGTAAAGTTGGATACGGATTTGTAAAAGGCTTTGGAATTAAAGGGGGAGCAATGGCTGCTACAGTTGCTCACGATGCTCATAATTTATTGGTGGTAGGAACAAATGATGAAGATATGGCTTTAGCTGCTAACACATTAGTTGAATGTGGTGGTGGTATGGTAGCTGTTAAAGATGGTAAGGTATTAGGATTAGTTCCACTTCCAATAGCAGGACTTATGAGTGATAGACCGTTAGCTGAGATGGCTGAAAAGGTTGAAGGTTTAGATAAGGCATGGAAAGAAATTGGATGTGATATTGTATCTCCATTTATGACAATGGCTTTAATTCCACTTGCTTGTTTACCAGAATTAAGACTAACTAACAGAGGATTAGTTGATTGTACAAAGTTTGAACTTGTTCCACTATTCGTAGAAGAATAATAATAAGTAAGACCAAATAAGAGTGAATAATATTCTTATTTGGTCTTAAATTTTTATATAATTATAATTTTATAAAAAATAGCAAAAAAAAAGAAAGATGATGGGTACTCATCTTTCAACTATGGTATAAAAGGGTATTGAGAATTTATGAGAGGTTATATGGTCAATAACCAATTACTATGATACGACATTTTGTCGAAAAAGCCAATACCTTTTTTAAAAAAATATGTAGAAATTTTATCCATTACTTAAGAAATAAAGCATCTTTGTACCTTCTGTTATGAATATAGTACTCTTTTAGATAGGAAATAAATACTTTTCTCAATTCCACAAGTTGAGTAATGTCATCAACAATATATATTAATAACCCTTCCCAAATAGGACTTTTAATATAATTCTCATTTTCAATATAAAAATTAAATAACTTAAATAATATATTAGCTAAATCCTTACTTATATGCTCTAAAGATTGAGGAGTATCTAGCTTAGTTATTGAATTCTTTAAATTCTCTTTATCTTCTAAAGTAAAATATATTAAACACTCTATAACTGAATCAGGAATAATCATTCTGTGATCTATTAATCCAGAGTTCTTCTTTAAGTATTTAAAAGAAGTCTTATAGTCTTGTGTTTTAAAATATGACCAAGCAAGCATTGAATTAATATATTCAATATAATATGAGTTTTTAATCTTTTCGGCCATTCTAAGAGACATTTTTAAGTAATTTATAGCATCTGCATGATTATCTAGCATGAAATATACTTCAGCTGTTTTTTCATAGCTTTCCATTATACTAATAAAGTTTCCTTCCTCTACATATAAAGCTAATGCCCTTTTAATTGAATCATATGCTTTAATTGGATTGTTTTCTACTCTATAAACATAAGAAAGCCAATAATAACCATGGCCATTTTCTTTGTAGTTTAGTGCTTTTTCAATATATCTTTTTCCTTCGGATATATCTCCTGTAATATTTAAAATATCAACACCAATATAGAAGTTATATAATGACTCTTGCTTTGGAGATAATAAATCAAAAGCTGAAAGTATTGATTCTTTGGCACCTTCAAATTTATCTCTCTCTGGAGTACTACAATATCTAGCTAGTTTGACCAAATAATAGTCAAGTATAAGAGGAGATGTAATAAAGTCATCTTCATGTTTTTCTATATCATTGAATATTTTATTTGTATAATCAAATTCATTAAAATTAAGATCATTAAGAAATCTTTCAAATGATTTTAAGCCTTTTTCTATAAATTCAGGGCTATCATTGAATTTCAGGCCAAGTCTTTCAAAAAGAATAGATATAACATCATCACTTGGAAGCAATTCACCATTCTCTATACGGCTTAAGTAGGATGGTACACAGATTCCTTTTGCAAGAGCTTTTTGGCTCATATTCTTCTTAATTCTATTTAATCTAACTATTGATCCAATAACTTTCTGATTATTTTTGTATAAAACATCATTCATTTATTAAACCTCTCATTTGTAAAATTTTGTTCATTTCCTTAAGGTTAACATAGCAAAAATATTTAAGTCAATGTTTACATGCTATTTTTAGCATAATAAACCTATAAATTATATGAGAAATTTATAGTGGAATTATATGCTTAAAAAATGATTTTTATATCATATTTCACAAGGAACTATATTTCATAAATCGTTGAAATGAGTGAAGTCACTTTGTTACTATAAAACTAAAATATAGGTAGTTAATAGTTATAAATGATTGTAATTTAAGGAGGAGTTTATGAAGAGTTATATTGTAAATAAAAATGTAGTTAGATATGAGTTTGGAAAGCCTATTGAAACATATTCTGTAATAGAAAAGGGAGTAATTGAAAGTGACATAGAATTTAAATATTTTCAGTTGAATTTAGGAGAGGAAATTAAACTGAAATATAATATGGGAAAACAAGATATAGTATATGGATTAGGTGAAAATATAAGGGGAATAAACAAAAGAGGATGGATATATGAAAGCTTTTGTACTGATGATCCAAATCATGCCCCAGATAAAAAATCCTTATATGGGGCGCATAATTTCTTTATTGTTGATGGAGAAAAGAGGTTTGGAGTTTATATAGATTTCCCAAGTAAAATTATTTACGATGTAGGGTATGAAAAAAAGGACAAGCTAGAGATAACAATTGAGGGCAAGGATGCTGATATTTATATAATTAATGGAGAAACAGTAAAAGAGATAGCACAAAATTTTTTAAAGATAATAGGAAAAGGATATGTACCTCCAAAGTGGGCTTTTGGTTATTTACAAAGTAGATGGAGTTATCCAACAGAAGAGGCAGTAGAAAGTTTAGCTAATGAGTTTATAGAAAGGGATATTCCCTGTGATGGTATATGCCTAGATTTAGATTACATGGATAATTATAAGGATTTTTCTTTAAGTAATGAAAGATTCCCTAATTTTGAAGAAGTAACTAGAAGACTAAAGAGTAAGGGGGTTAAGATAATTCCAATAATAGATGCTGGTGTAAAGATAGAAGATGGATACGATATTTATGAAGAAGGTATAGAAAAAGGTTATTTCGTCACAGATAAGGATGGAAAACCTTTTGTAGCAGCAGTTTGGCCTGGAAAAGTACATTTTCCAGACTTCTTAAATAAAGATGCAAGAAAGTGGTTTGGTAAAAAGTATAAATGCTTGATTGATAAGGGTATTGAAGGTTTTTGGAATGATATGAATGAACCGGCAATCTTTTATAGTGAAAATGGAATAAATGATGCTTATAGAAATATTGACGAATTAAGAACTAAAGAACTTAATATAGATTCATTCTTCAAATTTAAAGATGTTGTATTAGGCTTAAGTAATAGTATGAATGATTATAAAGGGTTTTATCATAAGACAGAGGATGGAATAGTTAACCATTATGAGATTCATAATTTATATGGATTTAATATGACTAAAGCTGCTGCAGAAGGTTTTGAAGAAATAGATAGTAATAAGAGATTCTTGTTGTTTTCAAGGGCATCATTTATTGGAGCACATAGATATGGTGGTATTTGGACAGGAGATAATTGCTCATGGTGGGAGCACCTAATTTTAAACATGAAGATGTTACCTTCTATAAATATGTGTGGATTTATATATAGCGGTGCAGATACTTGTGGTTTTGGAAGTAATGTAGATTCAGAATTAGCTATAAGGTGGAACCAGTTAAGTATATTTGCTCCTTTATATAGAAATCATTCTTCTATGGGTACAAGAAATCAAGAACCATTTGCATTTGATGAATATACAGAAAAGACTATAAAAAATATTATTAAATTTAGATATGCAATGATTCCTTATCTTTATTCAGAATATATGAAGGCTATAAATTCAAGTGATATGTTAATAAAGCCTTTAAGTTTTGAATATGATGATGAATTTGTATCACAAATAGAAGATCAATTACTAGTAGGAGATTCTATTATGATTGCTCCAGTTTATGAGCAAAATAAGAGTGGAAGATATGTGTATCTACCAGAGGATATGCTTTTATGGAAGGTTAAGAAATATACTAGTAAAGACTTTGATGTAATTAATAAAGGTCATAATTATATTAATCTAGATTTAAATGAATTTGCACTATTTATAAGAAAAAATAGAATGTTCGTTTATGGTGAACCTGCACAAAATACAGAACTATTAAATAATGAAACATTAAATGTATTAGCCTTTGTAGCAGATAGAGCAGAGTATGATTTATATGATGATGATGGAATAAGTAAGGAATATCTATTAGGAGAGCATTCAAACATAAATATAACAATTACATTAGAAGAAGATAAGCATACAATAGTAGTAAAGAATAGTGGAAATAATAAGGTGAAAGAACTTTTAGTAACTATTATAACAGCAGAAGGAAAAATAATCACTGAAAAAGTAAATGTATAATTTCTTAAGAGAGGTGTTTATGAAAAAACTAGATATAAAGAAAATAGACAGTCTTTATTATTATGAAAATAATGATTTGGGCTATGAACTTAAAGGGAAACAACATGTTTTTAAGGTTTGGTCACCTATAGCTGATTCAATGTATCTATGTATATATGATGGATATGATGATATAGAAGGAAAAGAGTATCCTATGGAAAAAGGGGATAAAGGGGGATGGAAAATCACGTTAAAAGAAAACTTAGAGAATAAGTTTTATACTTTCATTGCTTTAATAGATGGAGTTAAAAGTGAGGGGGTAGACCCTTATGCAAAAGCCATATCTGTAAATGGAGAAAAAGGTGCAATTATAGATATGAGTAAAAGTGATCCAGAAGGATGGAATACTCATGTCATACCAAATAGGTTATATGGTACAGATTCAATTATATATGAGGTAAGTGTAAGAGATTTATCATCTGATAATGAATCTGGAATAAGGAATAAAGGTAAATTTATAGGTTTAACAGAAAAAAGTACAATAGGACCTGAAGGAGTTAAAACAGGGATATCACATATAAAAGATTTAGGAGTAACTCATGTACAACTTTTACCTATATTTGATTTTTCAACTATAGATGAAAGAGAGCCTTATAGTGAAGAAAAGTATAATTGGGGGTACGATCCTGCTAATTATAATGTACCAGAAGGTAGTTATTCTACAGACCCATATAATCCAGTTACAAGAATAAGAGAATTGAAAGAGGCTATTAAGTCCATCCATGAAAGTGGTATGTCTGTAATAATGGATGTAGTATATAATCATATGTATGATGTAGAAAAATCAGGTTTTAATAAATTAATGCCTGGATATTATTTTAGATATAACAGTGATGGAAAGCTATCTAATGAAAGTATGTGTGGAAATGGAATAGCATCAGAAAATGCTATGGTTAGAAAATTTATAGTAGACTCTATAGTTTACTGGGCCAATGAATATAAAATTGATGGATTTAGATTTGATCTTATGGGATTACTTGATGTAGAAACTATGAATAAAGTTAGGGAAGAGTTAGATAAGATAGATCCTAATATAATTATTTTAGGTGAAGGATGGAATATGCCAAGCCTTTTAAGATATGAAGAAAAAGCTGTACAAGGGAATGCTTATAAGTTAAATAATATTGCTTTCTTTAATGATGGAATTAGAGATGGATTAAGAGGAAATCCATTTTCTCATGAAGTTAGAGGATTTCTAAGTGGAGAATATAATAAGGAATGTGATGTAAAGAGAGGAATAGTAGGAGGAATTAAATATTCGGATTATATTCAATCCTGGGGGGACGTATTCCCTAATCAAGTAATAAATTATATTGAATGTCACGATAATCATACTTTATATGATAAATTAAATCTTACAGTAAAAGATGATAATGATTTGAAATATATGAGCAGATTGGGGACTAGTATAATTTTATTATCTCAAGGAATTCCATTTTTACATGCAGGACAAGAATTTTTAAGAACTAAGAATGGGGTTGAGAATTCATATAATGCTCCAGATTCAATTAATGAGATAAATTGGAGAAGAAAGTTAGAAAATATAGATACATTTAATTATGTTAAAGGATTAATAAGTCTAAGAAAAGCTTATTCAGTTTTTAGAATGAGGACTGTAGAAGAAATAAGAAATAAACTCAAATTTATAAATACTCCAATGAATTCAGTGGGGTATAAGTTGTTAGATAATATTAATGGGGATATAATAGTTATTCATAATGCAAATAAGAATAGGATACAAGTAGATTTGGATCATTATGATAGATTTAATATTATTGTTAACAAAGAAAAGTCTGGAGTAGAAGTAATAGAAGTAGTTGAAGATAATAAATTATTTGTTGATGGATTATCAACTTTAGTTGTAAAAGTATAAAAGAAATCGCAAAAGCGATTTCTTTTTTTGAATATAGAAAAGCAATAATAAATATATAAATATAAAAACATATGAATATAAGAATAAATAAATATGTAAATATATATTTATATAAATATGCTGTGATATTTTAAAAATAAAAAATTTAAATTGTTAAATGATAAAAGACTCTTAGGATTTCTGATACGCTCCAAGCTTGTGCAAAGCATCCTCTAGATTCATTAGGATTTAATCCATCATATATTTCAGCAATTTGCCCAACGCATCCTTCTCTTAAGCAAGACTCAAAGTATTCTAGTTGTTCACGTACTTTTTCTTTAGCCTTAACAGAATAATCATTTACTTTAAGATAAGATATGAAATACCCTCCAAGAGGAAATGGCCAAACTGTACCTTGATGATATGACATGTCACGTTTAAAGTGGCTACCGCCATATTCCTTTACAAATTCTTTATCATATTTACTTAATGTTCTAAGTCCATAAGGAGTATATAGTTCTTGATATACTTTATCTACAACTAATTTTGCTTTCTCATTGCATAACGGTGAGAAGGGAACCATTACAGCCCAAATTTGATTAGATCTAACTTGATTGTCATAGTTATTTCCTGATACAACATCCTTAAGACATTTTTTTTCTTCATTCCAGAATTTTTCTTCAAATGATTTTTTAACTTTATGGCTTAAGGAATCAAATTCATTTACATTAAAATTGAGTTTGGTGCCCAAAAATGAAGCTACCTTTAATGCATTATACCAAAATGCATTAATTTCAACAGGTTTACCGTGTCTTGCAGTAGGTAATATATCATTGAATCTTACATCCATCCAAGTTACTTGGTGGAAGCCTTCTCCAGCATTAATTAGATAATCATCATCCATATAAATGTTAAAATCAGTGCCGTGCTTGTACCAATTTATAATATCTAATATAGGTTGAAAGCCTTCTTCCTTGATAAATTTTAAATCATTACTAGCTAAATAATATTCATAAAGTGCATAAATGTATAAAAGGGAGGCATCTACTGTATTATACATTGGTTCAATTCCGCCTTCTGGAAAAAGGTTAGGCATTAGTCCTTTATTAAGATGTTTTATAAATGTTCTAAAGATATCTTTAGCATCATTAAATCTTTTTGTACTTATGCAACTACCAAGTACAGCAAACATAGTATCGCGTCCCCAATCCTCAAACCATGGATAGCCAGCCAATATAGTCTTTGCGTTAGTAGATTCTCTATGACTAATAAATTGGTCACTAGCTCTTACTAAGGTTTTAGCTAAATCATCCTCAAAGCCAGCAGTATTTATTAAATCTTTTTGTCTATCTATTTCATTATTTATTAAAGAGTCAATATCTTTGATATCTTCCTTTTCTAGGGTGAAAATAAGTTGGTATTCAGATTGACTTTTTCCATTACATTCAAAATAATAAGAAACTAGTGTTGTTCCTGAACCAACGGCATTTCTACCATCTACTGCATCATATGCAAAGTAATAATCATTAATAAATGTTGGTGTAGATAATTCTTTGCTAGAATAGTTTGAATGGATATTAAGTTCTATATCATTAGCAATAAATGTATCATTTTTAATTGCATAATTATGAGGTGATGATAATATTTCCCCTCTTTTGGCAAATACAAAAACAGGAATAACTTCAAGTTTCACATCCTTATTATTTCTGTTATCTATAGAGTATTTTATACCTAAGGTATTTTTACCATGTTCATATACAATGGTTTTTATAATTTCTACCCCATCATAGAAATATGTCCACTTAGGAAGATATTCCTGGGAAAAAGAATGTATATTGTTAAAACCAGACATGTTTTTGGTATAGCATACATACTCCTGAGAACTTAAATGAATTTCCTTATTATCAATTCTAAGTACCTCTTCAACTTTACTTATTATATTTTTTCTATTATTTGGAGCTTTAGTACAAGCCATAAATAATGAATGATCACCTCTAGCTAGAGAGTTAATAAGGGTTGTACTAGAAAAGCCTCCTAGTCCATTAGTTAGTAAATAGCAATGTTCGTTGCCAGACTTAAATGATTTGAAGTCATTTTTACCATAGTTAAATCTCATTTGAATCCTCTCCCTTAAATAGATATTTGTATAATTTTGTAGAAAATGTTTTACAATACATTTCATATGGATAAATTTGAGTTGAGTTTAACAAACAGGTATTCCAAAGTCAATATGATTATTACTAGGGATTAAAAAGTGTGAAACTTTTAGGAATTAAATCAAGTTTAAGGAAATGAGCAATAGCAATACTTACAGCATATATAACCATAAAAAAGACGACAAAACATATAAAAAATGAAAAATTTCAAGCTGTAAATAGGTGCTTAAAGGAGATTTTATAGGGGGACTTTTACACACGTGAAATGGCTCTATTTCATTGACTGAGGGGGTTTTAGATTGCTATACTTTAGGTACAAGGAAGAAATCTTTTCGAAAAGAAATAGAATTGTATTTTACATTTCTAAGAACTAATGAGGTTGTAGTATGAGAAAGAGTGGAATAATATTACCTATATTTTCATTACCTTCAAACTATGGAATAGGAACCTTTGGAAAGGAAGCATATAGGTTTGTAGATTTTCTTGAGAAAGCTCAAGTAAATTACTGGCAAATACTACCTGTGGGACCTACTAGTTATGGAGATTCACCATATCAATCTTTTTCAACCTTTGCTGGAAATCCTTACTTTATTGATTTGGATATGTTAGTAGAAGATAAACTATTAAAAAAAGAAGAAATCAATAGATATGATTTCGGTAATGATGAAAATGATATAGATTATGGAACAATGTACAAGAATAGATATAAGGTTTTAAAGTTAGCCCATGAAAGAGCTAAGGTAGACCTTAAAAAAGAATTGAAAGATTTTAATGAAATTAATAAAGGTTGGATATATGATTATGCCTTATTTATGGCAATTAAAGATTATAAAAATGGAGCACCATGGAAAGAGTGGGACAAGGATATAAGATTTAGAAAGCCACAAGCTATAGTAAAATATTCAAGTTTATTAAAAGATGAAATTGATTTTTATATGTTTTTACAATATATGTTTAGCTCTCAATGGAAAGAGCTAAAGAAATATGCAAATGATAAAGGAATTAAGATAATAGGGGATATTCCAATATATGTAGCAGAAGATAGTGCAGATATATGGTCTAATCCAGAAATATTTATGCTAGATGAAGAGTTAATACCTAAAGAGGTATCAGGATGTCCGCCAGATGCTTTTTCTGATACAGGTCAACTTTGGGGAAATCCAATTTACAATTGGAAGGAACTAAAGAACCAAAATTATAATTGGTGGGTTGAAAGAATAAGGTCTTCATTAGAAATATTTGATGTAATAAGAATAGATCATTTTAGGGGATTTGAAAGTTATTGGTCAATTCCTTATGAAGATGAAACTGCTATAAATGGCAAGTGGGAAAAGGGACCTGGAAAAGATCTTTTTGATGCCATAAAAAATGAACTTGGAGACATAGATGTTATAGCAGAGGATTTAGGATATATAACTCCAGAGGTAAGAGAACTATTAGATTACTGTGGTTATCCAGGAATGAAGGTACTCCAATTTGCATTTGATCCAAAAGGAGATAGTGAATATCTCCCACATAATTATGAAAAGAATGTTGTAGTTTATACTGGTACTCATGATAACGATACAATAAAAGGGTGGTTTAATTCGCTTAGTAAAGAGGAAAGAGAGTTTTGTAAAAGCTATACTGGAATGAAAGATGAGAATGATAATTGGAAATTTATAAAGCTTGCAATATCAAGTGTAGCCAATATAGCGATATTACAAATTCAAGACCTTTTAAACTTAGGTAAAGAAGCAAGAATAAATATTCCATCAACATTAGGTACTAACTGGAGATGGAGAATGAGCAAAAACGACCTTACTGATGAACTAGCAGAGAAGTTAAAAGAACTAAACAAGCTGTATGGAAGAATTTAATAAAGGAGTAAGTTTAGATGCAAGTAAATACATTAGTAGATAAAATAAAGAATAATCTTATGAGGGATTATGGGAAAGAAGCGAAAGATGCTTCTATTCATGAGATGCATAACGTTGTAGCACAAGTGGCAATTTCTAAAATAGCAGATAGATGGAATGAAGCAAATAAAAATTTTTATAAAAATAGACATGCTTACTATTTATCAGCAGAATTTCTAATGGGGAGAGCAGTGCAAAATAATTTAATATGCATTGGAATTTTTGATGAAGTTAAAGATGCATTAAATGAAATTGGGTTTGATATAAACCAGTTTGAAGAGATTGAAGACATGGCATTAGGAAATGGTGGTCTTGGAAGATTAGCAGCATGTTTCTTAGATAGTGCAGCAACTTGCGATATACCTTTAAATGGGTATGGAATTAGGTATAAATTTGGTTTGTTTAAACAAGCTATAGAGAATGGTTTCCAAAAAGAATATGCAGACAATTGGACTGCTTTTGGTGACGAATGGAGCTTAAGAAGATTTGAGGACAGCGTTAAAGTTAAATTTGATGATATGGAAGTTGTAGCTGTACCATATGATATGCCTATTGTAGGATATGGAACAGAAAATATAGGTACATTAAGACTTTGGCAAAGTGAAGCAGTAAACGAATTCAATTTTGAACTGTTTAATAATTGTGAATATGATGAGGCTATAAAAGAAAAGACAGAAGCTGAAAATATATCAGCAGGGTTATATCCAAATGATAATACAGAAGCAGGAAAGGTATTGCGTTATAGACAACAATATTTCTTTACTAGTGCATCGATTCAAGATTTATTAAAGAAGTATAAAGCAGAGTATGGCAATGATTTTTCAAAGTTGGTTGAACTAAATTCTATTCAATTAAATGATACACATCCAGTAGTTGCTATACCTGAGTTTATAAGAATTATGACTACTGAAAATAATGTTAGTTTTGATGAAGCTTTTAAAATGGCTAAGGAAATATTTAATTATACAAACCATACAGTAATGGCTGAAGCTTTAGAGAAATGGAATGTTGAATTAGTAGAAAAATATACACCAGAAGTTTTCTCAGTAATTGGAGAAATCAATAAGACTTTAATAAAAGAGCTTAAGGAGCTAAAAGTTAAGAAAAAAGATATAGCAAAATATGAGATTATATCAGACGGACAAGTTCATATGGCTAGAATGGCTACTTATATAGGAAAGTATGTTAATGGAGTAGCAGAAATACACAGTGAAATACTAAAAAAGGATACTTTAAAAGAATGGTATGAATTATATCCAGATAAGTTCCAAAATAAAACTAATGGAATTACTCAAAGAAGATGGTTAGCAAGCTGTAATCCAGAGCTAACTGAACTATTAACAAGACTTGTAGGAGACGATAGTTTCTTAAAAGACTTGGATAAGTTGAAAAATATAGAAAGATATGCTGATGATGATGGTGTAATTAAAGAATACATTGAAATAAAGAAGAAGAAAAAACGTCAACTTATTGAGTATATAGAGAAGCATGAAGGTATTAGATTAGAAGAGCATTTCATATTTGATATTCAAATAAAGAGATTACATGAATATAAGAGACAGTTTATGAATGCACTATCAATTTTAGATATTTATTATAGACTAAAAGCTGGAGAAATAAAAGATTTCACACCAACAGCATTTATATTTGGTGCAAAGGCAGCTCCGGGATATGCAAGGGCAAAAGCTATTATTAAGCTAATAAATGAAATATCTAACCTTGTAAATAATGATCCGGAGACAAATGATAGATTAAAAGTTGTTTTTGTTCAAAACTATAATGTGTCTTATGCAGAAAAGCTAATACCAGGTGCAAATGTTTCAGAACAAATATCAACAGCAGGCACAGAAGCATCAGGTACTGGTAACATGAAATTTATGCTAAATGGAGCTGTTACTTTAGGTACTTATGATGGAGCTAATATTGAAATTGTTAGAGAAGCAGGAGAGGAAAATAACTATATATTTGGAGCGAGAGAAGAAGAAATCTTAGCTATTAAAGAGGGTTATGATCCAAAAGAAATCTATGAAAATGATGAACACATTAAGAAGGTTATTGATTCTTTAGTAGATGGAACTTTTGATGATGGAATGGAAGACGAAGAAGGAACTATAGAGGGAAGCTTCTTTGAATTATATAATTCATTATTAGAAGGCACAAGCTGGCACAAGCCGGATCACTACTTCATACTTCAAGACTTTAATAGATATTTTGAAGCTAGAATGAAGTTGAATAAAGATTTTAAAGATGAAATGAGCTTTGCTAGAAAATGTTTCATAAATACTGCTAATGCTGGATTCTTTAGTTCGGATAGAACTATAAGAGAATATGCAAAAGATATTTGGAGAATTTAAATTAAAGAGGTAAGTTATTAAAATTTATATAACTTAAAAAAGGGATGGAGGAGATTAATTATGAAGAAAAAGAAACTTATATCAGCTTTGTTACTAGGTTGTATGGCATTTAGCCTTACTGCATGTGGTGGATCTGGAGATGATTCTAAGAAAGATGAAGCAGCTACTATTTCAGTTCAAGTAGAAGAAGCATGGCTTCCTTATTATGAACAAGTTAAAGAAAGAGTGATGAAAGAACATCCAAATGCTACTATTAATTTTATTACAGTAGGTGCATTCGATCATTTAGATGTTATAGATAAGACAGATGTAACTAATAAAGATGTAGCTGATGTTTTTGCATTATCAGCTGATAGACTTTATGACTTAGCTAATAAAAATGTTTTAGCTCCAATGGATGCCAAGGCTATGGCCGAAGAAGTCGGCGGATTTAAAGATTATGACGCAGGTTTAGGTGGAAACCTTAAAATTGGTGATGAATATTTAGCTTTCCCTTATAATATAGAAACATTAGTGGCTTATATAAACAAGGGAAATGCAGAAAAAGCAGGAATAGATTTAACTAAGAATATAGAATTTAATGATTTAGCATTTGGTAAGATGGTAGTTCCAGTTCATGATGCTTGGTATGGAGTAGGATTTACAAATTCAGCATCATTTGAATTATTAGCAAAGGATGGAGATAAATTAACTACAGATGCTACTAAGGAATGGAAAGACTTAACTGCAGAGCAACAAAAGTTATTTGAATCTCTATACAATTACTGGAAACCTAATTATGATAACAAAACAGACCTTTGGGATAAGGAAGCAGCTTCTGGTTATTTAGATGCTCAATTCTCAGCTGATGGTGGAGCAGCTATCAGAATAGATGGTCCTTGGGCAACTACAGGATTATCTGATAAGGTTGGTGCAGACAACCTAGAAGTATTACCACTTTCTCAAATTACTGTAAATGGTAAAGCACTTAGCCACTGGAAAGGTGGATGGGGTCTTGGAATAAATGCTAGATGTGAAGAAAATGAAGCTCAAATGGCTCTAGCTGAAGACTTTATTAAAGAAATTGTTAACCCAGAATATGCAAAAGATTTATTTAACGCTACTGGTAAGATATTAGAAAATGTTGAACCATCAGCTTATGATGGAATTGGTGGAATGAATGAAAAGGTTATAAAAGCAACTTATACTTCATATGAAGCATCTATCAATAGACCATTATTCTTAGAATATGGTAAGGTTTGGGACTCATGGCAAAATGCATTATTATCTTGGTCAGCTCAAAAGCCAGCTAATGCAGAAGAAGCTTACAAGCAAGTTAAGGCTTCATTCGATGCTATGATGGGAACTATGAAATAAATAGCAACTAGTAAATAGAAAAGGAGACTAGTTCTCCTTTTCTAACCATTAAGGAGGGAACAGATGAAAGCGACAGTTGAGATGAGTAAAAAGACATTTTATTTGATAGTAGGATTGTGTGCAGTGATTATTATGATGAATTCCATTGAGAGCTTCATTAAAGCAAAAGATACGGGTTTATTTGAAGCATGGCTACAAAATCCAAATTTAAATATAGATAGAAGTCAGACGACAAATGAAATGTATTCAATATATTTGACATCATGTTTATCTGTTTTCTTAATAAGGATAATAACCCCGATAGCACTAAGTTTAAATAGTTATTTTTCTCTTGTAAAAACAGGAGTTAACAAGCTGTTCGTAGCTATATGGATGGTATTAACTATAGGATTATTTTTCTTTACAACTCTTGGAGAAACATACTTCTCAATATTTTTTATAATAAGTGCGATTTGCCATATAGGATTACTATGCGTACTAATTTATTTATGGAAAGATATAAACAAACAAAAGATTATACATACTACACAAAAAACGCAGCAAGCATAAAGGGGGAAGAGAGATTTGAAAAGGTTCAATAAATTTGTATATGACAATTTAGATCGTGAATATAAAAGAAAGAATCTTTATTTGTATGAAGTAGCTGATCTTCAAGAAAAGATTAAGAATGCAAATGAATCAGAAAAGGTAGAATTAAAAAACAAATTAAAAGAATTACAAAAAAATAAAAAAGAGCACCAATATAATAAAACCCTTGCTGAATTTAAAAATAGTGAAAAGTTATTTTTAAAAGAACTTGATGAAAAATCAAAATCTTATAAAGTAACTAATGGTACAAACAATAAAAAGGTAAATGGACTTGAAATAAGACTTTTCAAAGCAAAAGAAAAATTGGGGTTTTATGAAAAGTACACTGATTTAACATACGATGCTGAGCTGATTTATGAACAAAGCAAGGTGGAAATAATACAAATACCACCAGTAATTGAATTTGCTAAAGATAGCAAAAAAGAATTAGATAAGGCACAAAAGGCTTTATCAGAGCTATCAGAGGATGATAATAAGAAATTCCAAGAGGAATTTAATAAATTCAAGGAAGAAGAAAATAGAATTTTAAAAGAAGATATTAAAATTGTTAAATCTAGACATAGTGAAGGCCTAATTTCAGAAAAAGCTGAAGGTGAGGCTATTAAAAGATTAAAGAGAAGTAAGAAAGATAGGATTTTAGTTAAATCTTTTGAATCTAAAAAAACTTACTATAATGAAATTGTTAAAAATAAGAAGCATGAGTTAAGTAAAACTCTTAAGCAGAAAATTAATACTGTAAATATAAATGTTGCAGATATTAGAAGAACAGTTCCTGTAGAAGTTGATAAAACTATACCAATAGTTTCTTATCTTACAGTTTTAATACCAGGACTTGGACAATTAATTAATAAACAATATATAAAATCGATAATAATGTTCTTAGCAACAATATATATATATTTAATTGCAATTCCTTACTCACTTGGATTTGGTAATTATAAGGGTGATGGGATAGCAGGACTTATAACACTAGCTAAAGGTGCAGGAAAACTTGATAGATCAATTATCTTTATGGTTGAGGGGATAGTTGCAATTGCATTCTTAGTCATTGCTTTGGTTCTTTTGATTCTTTCCTTCAAAGATGTAAATAAGGTTGAAAAGGAAGAAATTAAGGGTACTAGAGTAAGATCATGGTGTGAGACTAGACAAAGTGTTTCAGAAGATGGACTACCTTATTTAGTATCAATGCCTGCCTTAGTTATAATTATTTTCATAGTATTTATACCAATAGTAACAACAATTTTGCTTTCAATAACTGGTATGGATCCAGAACATCAAGCAAAATTTAGTTGGGATATAATTAGTAATTACAAGATGATTGCTCTTGGTGAAGGAATGGCAGGATCAATATTCTGGAAGATTCTTGGGTGGACAATTATATGGACATTAGGCGCAACTACTCTTGCTATATTTATTGGATTTGCATTAGCATTACTTTTAAATAATGAAAGAATAAAAGGTAAGACGTTCTTTAGGTCAGTATACTTATTACCATGGGCTGTTCCAGCATTTATTACTATATTATTCTTTAGTATATTATCTTCTCCAAATGGAGCTTTAACTGAAATGTTAAGAGGATTTTTTGGAGAGGGATTACAAATTAAGAATGACCCATTTGTATCAAAGGTAGTTCTTATTTGTATACAAGGTTGGCTTGGAAGTTCATATATTTTCTTACTTGCAACTGGGGTGCTTCAATCTATAAATAAAGATTTATATGAAGCAGCTGATATAGACGGAGCTTCTGCATTTAAGAAATTAATAAAGATAACAATCCCATTAGTTTTATTCCAAACAGCTCCACTTTTAGTTGGACAGTATACATTTAACTTTAATAACTTCTCTAATATATATCTATTTAATAGTGGTGGACCGTTTAATCCAGTAGTTTACGGAAACTTAGCTGGTGAAACAGATATCTTAATATCTTATATATATAAACTAACTATAGAAAACCAATATCAAGCATTAGGTGCAGCAATTACTGTAATAATTTCAATTGCATTAATGGTTATAGCTTATATAGGATATAGAAACACCGATGCATTTAGAAAGGAGAAGTAATTATGAAGATATTTAAAAAGAAAAAGAATGATTTATATTTATCAGATAGACCACCTCTTACTCCTTTAGGTAAATTAGGATTAGGGGCAACCTATGCAATATTAATTGCGTGGACATGTATAGTTATATGGCCAATAGCACAAATAATTATTTCATCCTTTAATGGTAAACAAGGAAAATATTTAATACTAAATGATGGATTTGAATTTAGCTTAAAGCACTTTGATTATTTATTTAATAATACATTATATTTAAAATGGATGGGTAATACACTTTTCATAGGAATAGCCACTGCAATATTAACAGTTGTAGTAATTTCTTTTACAGGATATGCATATTCAAGGTATAGATTTAAAGGTAAAAAGGTTTCTCTTATGACAATAATGCTTATTCAAACAATACCAACATTTGCAGGTATAACAGCATATTTTACAATGTACTCTATAATTTCTGATATTACTCCTGTATTTACGCGTCAAATGATGTTGATTTTAATATATACAGGTGGTGGAATTGCAAGTAATACCTTTATTTTAAAAGGATATTTGGATTCAATTTCAACAGAGCTTGATGATGCGGCAAAGATTGATGGATGTTCAGGAATGCAAATATATAGACTTATAATTATGCCAATAGCAAAGCCTATGCTTGCAATAACAGCTTTATGGTCATTTATTGGACCATTCATGGACTTCTTATTACCTAAGGTATTATTAACAACACCAGCGGATTATACATTAGCAGCAGGGTTATTCACCCTAGTTAATGATGTTAGAAATATGAATGAACCAGCATTTGCAGCTGGAGGATTACTTACAGCAATTCCAATTGTAATATTATTCTTAGTACTTCAAAAACAATTGGTAGCAGGTCTTTCAAATGGTGCAACAAAAGGATAGGAGAGGTGAACGATGAAGGTAACATTAAATAATATAGGGAAAAAGTATGAAAGTAGAGAAGATTTTACATTAAGAAATATAAATTTAGAAATTGAAGATAAAGACTTTTGTGTAATACTTGGGCCTTCTGGTTGTGGTAAAACTACATTACTACGTATGATAGCTGGATTAAACTCTGTTACAGAGGGGGATTTAATATTTGATGATAAAAGAGTAAATAAGGTGGCTTCAAAGGACAGGGATATTGCAATGGTATTCCAAAGTTATGCCCTTTACCCACATATGACTGTTTATGATAATATGGCATTCTCTTTAAGTATGAGAAAAGAAAGAAAAAATATTATAAATGATCGTGTAACAGAAGCAGCAAGATTACTACAAATTGAAGAGTATTTACATTGCAAACCATCTGATATATCAGGAGGACAAAGACAGCGTGTTGCCTTAGGTAGAGCTATTGTTAGAAAGCCAAAGGTATTCTTAATGGATGAACCACTTTCTAATCTAGATGCAAAGCTAAGAGAACATATGAGGGTAGAGCTTGTTAGAATTCATAAGCAAATGGGAACAACAACTATCTACGTTACTCATGACCAAGTAGAAGCTATGACAATGGCAACAAAAATAGTTCTTATGAATGATGGTAAAATACAACAAGTAGGTAAGCCAACTGAATTCTATGAAAAGCCCCAAAATATGTTTGTTGCAAAATTTATAGGGTCACCTACTATTAACATGGTAAAAGGAAAGATGGTAAAAGGACAATTTGTTTCTGAAGACAATATAATAAAAATCACACCAAATGAGGCAGATGGAAAAGCTTTAAAAGCTTATGAAGGAAAAGAAGTATTTCTTGGAATTCGTTCTGAAAGATTCCTAAGTGGAGAATGTGAGGAACAATTTGAAGGTATAATAGATGTTATCGAAGTTCTTGGTAAAGAAAAAACTTTATTTGTAAAACTTAAGAGTGGAAAAGATCTAGTGATAACAGTACCAGGACATTATAAATATGAAGTTGGAGAAAAGCACGTATTTGGATTAGATTCAGAAGCCCTTCATTTCTTTGACGCTGAAACTCAAAATAGAATTAATTAAAATAGAAGGTTATGGTGATTACCATAACCTTCTATTTCTTTTTTATAACAATCATATTAGGATATATCTTTTTTAAACGTTCATCAGGGTAATGCTTGTCCAAAAAGATATCAATATGATTTTTAGGCTTTTTACCATGTGCACGACTAGTTTGTCTTCTAACTGCAAGAGCAGATATTATTAAATCAATAGCTATAAATATTCCAAAAGTAAATGCTATTAATATAGCAAGTTCAGTTGGGATTTCATCTATTTTTATTTCTATGTATGGAAGAGTATGTCTTAAAAAAATTAATCCAAGTACTCCCCAATATAAAGCATATAAACCACTTGTTCTACCACCTAAGTTTAAAGGAGTTTTATTATACTGCCAAGAAATTGTTCCTATAGTTTTTTCTTGTACAAAGGAGCAAATGTATTCAAATATAGCCCCTACAACAGCACTTACTATAAAAATAATAAAAGCGTTAAAATGTTCTAGTTTATATAAAAGTATTGTAAAAACAATTGCACCAAATCCATAAACAGGGCTAAAGGGACCATATATAACTCCTTTTCTACTTTCAAAACGACCATGCCTAAGGTAACAATATAACATCTCAACAATATATCCTATAAAGGAGCCAATCATAAATATCAAAACTAATTTATACAAATCTGTCCAATAAAAAAATGACAATACTTTTTCAAGCATATTCATAATGTAATATCACCACCTAACTTTTAAAAAAACTATAGCACTAATTTGAAAAGATATCAATAATTGGGGTGTATAATATATTGTTCTAGTAGTTGACAAAAAGTTCAATGAGGAATACAATATCTTTAACTTAATATTTGCATAACGAAGATTTACATTTTATATGTATTTCGGAGTATAAGATATGAAAAGCTAAGATAAGAAGAAGTAGTAATTAGGAACTCTAACAGAAAGTAACCGGATGATGAGAGGTGCAAGAAAAACTAATTATGAATACATCTTTGAGCTTCACACCGAATGATATTTAATCTAGTAGGCTGTTGACGGATCCCTGCACACGTTATAGTGCTAGAGTATTACCAATTATATGGAGTACTTGAAGAGGTAGGCAATGTAAGTTGTCTATAAACTTAAGGTGGTAACACGAAGATTTAATCTCTCGTCCTTTTGATATAAAGGATGGGAGTTTTTTTATTTTCTTTTAATTTATTATCTTAATTTCAGAGTTATATTTAAAAAGCATTTCAAAGTCTTATAGATTTTGCTTATATTAAAATTTTAATATAAGGAGAGTTTAAAATGGTTAAAACAGTTGAGGAGCAAATGAAGATTATAAAGAAGGGGGTAGACAAGATAGTTAATGAGGAAGAGCTTATGAATAAATTAGAGAGAGCTAGCAGGAATAATGAATCATTAACTATAAAATTAGGATTAGATCCTAGTGCACCAGATATACACTTAGGTCATGCTGTTGTTCTTAGAAAGATAAAACAAATGCAAGATTTAGGGCATAAGGCTGTAATTGTAATTGGTGACTTTACTGGAAAGATTGGAGATCCAACAGGAAAAGCTAAGGGAAGAAAAGCTTTATCAGAAGAGGAAGTTCAAAGAAATGCACAAACTTATAAGGAACAGATTTTTAAGATTTTAGATGTAGATAAAACTGAAGTAAGATTTAATAGTGAATGGTTAGGTAAAATAACTTTTGATAAGGTTATTGAACTGGCATCTACAATAACAGTTGCACGTATGTTAGAGAGGGACGATTTTCAAAATAGGTACAAGAATAATATTCCAATAGGTGTTCATGAATTCTTTTACCCTTTAATGCAAGCATATGATTCAGTAGAATTAAAGGCTGATATAGAGCTAGGAGGAACTGACCAAACATTTAATATTTTAATGGGAAGAACATTACAAAAATATATGGGGCAAGAGTCACAGATTGCTATGTTTATGCCTATATTAGAGGGATTAGATGGAATTGAGAAAATGAGTAAAAGCCTTGGAAATTACATTGGAGTTAATGAACCTGCTAATATAATGTTTAAAAAAGTTATGGAAATTCCAGATGCATTAATTATAAAGTACTTTGAATTAGCAACTGATGTTCATCCAGATGAAATAGATAGAATAAAGAAAGATTTAGATAGAGGTAAAAATCCAAGAGATATAAAATTTGAATTAGCTAAGATAATAACAGCCCTATATCATTCAGAGTTAGAGGTTAAAGAGGCTATTGAGTTTTATGACTTAGCATTTAGAAAAAAGGATATACCAGATAATATACCTGAGATAGAGTTAGAAAGCGATATATTAATGAATTTGATTCCTATACTAGTGCAAAATAATATTATACCTAGCAAGAGTGAATTTAAACGACTTATTGCACAAGGTGGTGTAAGAGTAAATCAGGAAAAAATAAATGATATGGATTTTAAGTTAATTAATAATGATGTAATTAAAATAGGGAAGAAAAAGTTCATTAGAGTGAAGATAAAATAGAGGATATGCCTAAATGGCATATCCCTTATTTGTATGCTTTAATTACTCCGCATGCTAACTTTTTGCCAGAATTACCTGCAGGTTGACTTTTTAGGTCATCTGGATTTTCATGTAATATAAAAGATTTTCCAAGGACATCATTAACTGAAAAATAAGTGGTGTAAACAGATAAGATACCTACTCCATTAGATGATAATATAGGTGGAAGGTCTCCTGCATGGAAAGGGTGAGGAGAGTTAGTTGGGTTATCATGTCCACCTGTGCAAGGGAAAGGATTATCAGTTGTACCAAGGCAACAATCACCCTTTTCATGAATGTGAAATCCATGAAATCTTACTTCCTTTCCTTCAGAATTTTTCATGGGTATACCTGTAATATAAGCTTGAATATAGACTCCATTTTCTACTTGAAATAAGAAAATCTTCCCCCGTATATTTGGGGCTAAAACTCCTCCTTGTAAATTAGCAAAAGCATTAGGTTTAGTAGGATTATAAGATTTAAAAATTGAATTTATAGACAAATTTAAATTGTCCAATATTAGTACTCCTTAAAAATCAATATATAAATAACTTATGATAATAAAGAAATTTAGGTGATATAATATCATTATTAAAAACTAAGGAGGAAATTATGAAGATATATAAATTTAATGCTGAAATAAAAAAACATGAAGGAAAAGATGCAACATATATAGAGGTTCCAATAGATGTAGAAAAAGAGTTTGGGTGTAAAAGAGTAAAGGTTAAAGCAAAATTTAATGGTGAAGAATATAGTGGCTCAATAGTGAAGATGGGATTACCATGTTACATTATTGGTATAACCAAAGAAATAAGAAATAAAATAGAAAAAACTTATGGAGATATAATAGAAGTAGAAATTAAGAAGGATGAAGAAGAGAGAGTAGTAGAAGTTCCCAAGGAGTTTGCTAATTTATTAGATAATAATATTGAGGCAAAAGAATTTTATGAGAGTTTATCCTACTCTAATAAAAGAAAATACATTCAGTGGATAACATCTGCAAAGAAAGAAGAAACAAAAATAAAAAGAATGGATGAGGCGATAATAAAACTTAAAGATAAAATTAAAATTAAATAGGGGTGTTTGAGTTGGATATATTTAATTCAGTAGATGAGATTAAGAAATCGATTAATTCTAATAGAATGATGGTTGTTTATTTTTCTGGAGATTCCTGTGGAGCTTGCAAAGTAATAAAAGTTAAAATAGAACATATATTAAAAAAGTATCCTAATATAAGATCTTGTGAAATAAATGGAGAAGAACATTTAGATATAGCTGCATCCTATGGGATATTTTCTGTACCTGTATTCTTATTGTTTATAGATGGTAAAGAATATATAAGAGTTGGTAGAAATTTAGATTTATTAAAATTAGAGAGAGATATGAATCGATATTACAATATGATTTTTTAATTTTAGGGAACAAAAAAATAGGTAGGAATAATGGGGAGCCTACCTATTTTTGGGGGTACTTATAACCGCATATAAACCTATATTAAGTTATAAAATATTTCGGCACAAATATTAAGTATGTAGAGTTGATAATATAAATAGGGTGTTTATAATAAACAATCAACTCTTAACTATATTTAAATTATATAATGGATACATGATTTGTTAAAGTACTCAAAATTATACAAAAAGGTATTCATTTTTAATGAAGTATATATGATATTATTCAAAAGTAAGGTATAATAAGAATTAAAATCAATATTTAGTAATTGATGGTTTGTACTTAAGATAGAGGGGATAAAAATGTATAAAGTACTTATAGTAGATGAACGTTTTAAAAGACAAGAGGATAATTATATACATTTAGAGTGGGAAAAGTATGATCTAAGTGTATGTGATAAAGTGGTAATTAAAGATGCATATGAAGCTATAAAGTTTCATAATCCTGACATTATTATATTAAATAATAATGATTATGAAGAAATTTTAGAGGTGTTAAATAAAACAGGTGATGGTTCCATAAATGCAGAATTTATCATTGTAAGCTCATATGAAAATATTCAGGTTATAAATGAAAGATATAGTGGTAAAAAATTATATTTTTTATTTAATCCATGTAATAGTCTTAATATTATTAAAGAAGTATTAATAGTAAAAAAAGACTTAGAGGATAAAAAGAATGAAGATAATATAAGTGTATTTAGAAAGAATATACCTATAGTTAAAGAAAGTATTTTAAGAGAAATGCTTCATGGTAACATTGATGATTTCAATGGAATAATGGAGATTATAAAATTGTATACCATTAATATTATAAAATCCCCAATAGTAACTACAATTATAGATATTGATAATGAGTTTGAAAAGACTAAATTTAATGAGACATTAGATACCCTAAAGGATTATATATATAGACAGTTTTCAAGCTATAATCATTATGAAGTAGTAAAAGATAAGAATGTTCTTTTGTTAGTTATGTGTGTTGAAGAGGGGATAACCTATGATGAAATACTAAATGATTGTAAATTAATAAAAGATAAGATTAAGATATACTTTGATACTTCTGTAACTATGGCTGTAGGAAAAATATTTGATTCATTAAGCGAACTATCCAAATCATATAAATCAGCAAAATCAGTTTTGGAATTTAAAATGATTTATGGAGATGGACAAGTAATAAGTACAAAAAACGTAAGAACTTATTTGGCTGAATTAGATTTTTACCCTGTAGATGAAACTAAGGATATAATAGATTCATTTAAAGCCAATGATGAGGAAGGAATTTATAAGAATGTAGATAGATTTTATTCCTCTCTTATAAATAATGGGGCTTTAAGTAAAATTCATATACAAGAGGCTACAAATAGATTATTAGGAATTATATGCAAGAAGTGCCTTGGCAATAGTAGTATAAAGTCAAAATATTATAATAAGATAATAGTATATGAGAGAATATTGAAGTGTAATACTATAGATAAAATAAAGTGTGAAGTTAATGGGTTTTTAAAAGAAATTAAAAGGCAGACAAGCTTCCATACTGATAATGAACTAATTAAGTCAGTAATTTTATATATAGATAAAAACTATAGTGATACTGAATTATCTTTAGCTAAGGTAGCAGATGAAATCTTTATAACACCTGTTTATTTAAGTAAGTTATTTAAGCAAGAAACTGGGGTTAACTTTTTAGATTTCATACATAAAGTTAGAATTGATAAGGCTAAGAATTATTTATTAGACAGCAATATAAAAGTCTATGAAGTAAGTTTATTAGTTGGATACGCTAATGAAAAGCATTTTTCAAAGAAATTTAAAAAGTATGTTGGGAAAAGCCCTTCTGAATATAGACAAGATAATGTATAAGTAAGGAATAAAGTGGAATGGTGTAAGATGGATAGTATTCAATTATTTAAAGCATTAGGTGATAAGTCTAGATTAAGAATAGTAAATACATTAAGAATTGAGGGACCTATGTATGTAGAGTTATTATCTCAAAGGTTAGAGTTAGCTCAGTCTACGGTGTCCTTTCATCTTAAGAAGCTTGAAGAGTGTGGCATTGTTAAATCAAATAAGGAACAGTACTATGTAGTATTTTCTTTAAATACAGAGCTATTAGAAAGCAAAGTGATAGATTTAATTAGTAATACTAATAGTGATTTAGACGAACAAAAAGAAAGAGAAATAAAATATAGGAATGAAGTTTTAAAATCCTATTTCAAAAATGGAAGGTTAACTTCTATTCCAGTTCAGAAGGAAAAGAAAAAGATTATATTAGAATATATAGTACGAGGTTTTGATACAGAAGAATCATATACTATAGGAGCCTTAAATTGCATTTTATACAAATATACTATGGATATAGAAAAGCTAAGAGAGGAATTGATTCAAAATTCTTATCTATATAGTAGGGAAGGAGTATTTTTTCTAACAAACACTGCAAGAGAAAAGATAAAAGAATTTTCTATACCTAGCTTATTATCTAAGTATGTTTTTAAAAGTGAAGAAGCAGTACTTTATATAAAGGAACAAGTGCGTGTCAATATAAAGAGCATTAATGAGGTTAATAATGTGTTAAACTCAGAACTTGTTTTCACAGATAAGGGTAGGGTATTGATTCATTTAGTATTAAAAAATAAGGTGCTTGGGAAATTAGATTATATTTATGCATATACTTATTTTGATAAAAATGATAATGTTATAGACTTCAAATCATATGAGAAGATATTTGGAGTAGATATATACGAGAAAATAAATGGATATGATATTGTTGATAATAAAAAGATAAAATGTTTGAAGAAGGATAACAAGATAATTTGTACTGGTGAAAAGTTGAAGGTTGTTGGAGAAAACGGAATTGGTGGTATTCCAACCTATGCAGATATAAAATTTGAATTATTAAATAGTGAGTTTGAAGAGTTAGTAAATAAAATAAAGGTAAAACTTTTTGAAATGGATGATTAGTAAAAAAACTAATCATCTTTTTTCGTTTATTAGCATAATATACAGTAAAAATTTATTTCGATAAATATAAATATAGATTGTCTTTCCTATAAAAAGGAAGTACAATAATAATATGGAATATGGTGAGGTGGTTAATATGTCAAATGAAATTAAAAGTGTGTTAGGGAAAGAAGAAAAGGTGATTTACAAAGTGATAAGCTCAATAATTGTAAATTCACTTATGAATCATTTACCTAACGAGAATGACAAAAGCGAATATAATGATGTATGCATCCTGTTAACTAATAAAGGAAGTGTAATATTCACTAATGAAGAAGATGAATTACTATTTTATTTTAAGCAGGGTAAAGATATAAAAAGATTTACCTATTATAAAGAAAATGAGAAAGTGCTTATTAATATTAATAGGCTACCATGTAAATTGAAAAAAACAGGTGTTTTTACTCCAATGTCCTTTATAACTTTAAAGTTGTCATTAAGTATTGAAGAATTTAAGTTTATAGAAAATAAGATGGATATAAAAATATTTGATGAGGATGCAACAATAGAAGATGGTGAAGAATTAGGAGAAGGTTTGTTAGTTGGTAAGAACCTATACAAGATATACGGAGAAGGAAAAGAAGAATGTATTGCTTTAAATGGTATCGATATCAGTGTAAAAGAAGGTGATTTTACATGTATTATGGGACCATCTGGATCAGGAAAATCTACACTTATAAATGTTATTTCTACTATAGATGAAGTATCAAGAGGAAAAATATTTTTTAAGGGAAAAAATTTGCAATCCATGAAGGAAAGGGAGTTAAGTAAATTTAGATATGAAAATCTAGGATTTATTTTTCAGGATTTTAATCTTTTAGATAATTTAACTGTAAAAGAGAATATTGCTATTCCGTTAATCTTAGCTTCAAAACCAAAAAAAGAAATTATAGAAAGAGTTAATGCAATTTCAAGTAAATTAGGAATAACCCAGTTGCTAAATAAATATCCAGCACAGTGTTCAGGTGGACAAAGTCAAAGAATTGCATGTGCAAGAGCCTTAGTTAGTAATCCTAGGATAATAATAGCTGATGAACCAACAGGTAGTTTAGATACTAAAAATTCTCATGAGTTATTGAAAATGTTAAAAGAATTAAATGATGAAGGAATAACAATTATTATGGTTACCCATGATAATATTATTGCAAGCTACTCGAAAAAATTGATTTTCATTAGAGATGGTAAAGTGGAAGCAGTTTTAAATAGAGGGGAAGAAAGTCAAAAAGAATATTTCTATAAAATTGTTGATATTACTTCAAAAGATTCTCAAAATTTAATTGATATGTTATAGGGGGAGCTTATGGGCGTATTTAAGTATATCTTTTTAACAATAAAAAATGATTTAAAAGAAAACTATTTTTATATGATAACAATGACTATGTCTATAGCCATAATATTTGTAAGCTTCAATATAATATATAATGAAGAGATTGTTCCTCAAAGATCATATGAATATACGATTCTATCAATATTAGGAGCTGTAGTTTTAAGCGTATTAATACTATTTATGATATTTGCAAACTCATATTATTTAGAAGATAAGTATAAAGAATATGGAGTTATAACACTATCTGGAAAATCTACCTTTGAGATATTTATAATAATTTCAGTAAGAAATCTTATAATGAGTTTAGTTGCTATTTTATTTGGGTGTATTTTAGGATATATTATTAATCCAATTATTATGAGAAAAGTTTTTCAAATGATTAATATAGAAAATCCAACAACCTATGTATGTACACAATCTTTAGCAATAACTATAATAATGACAATTGTAGAATGTTTAGTGGTATTTCTAATAAATTCAGGACAAATATACAAAAAGAAAATTAAGGAATTAATAATAAAAAAGAAAAGTAGCTTTATTCCTAACGTTAAAAGGTCAAAAATGAAGACGTATATATATATTATCTTTTATTTTATTCCTTTAATTTCGCTTTTATTACCTGTATCAAGAAAAGATATAGCATTTGTAATGTTAGCAGCTATAGTAACATCTATTTTTGGTATTCAAGGAGTAGTAAGGTATGTAATTCCAAATGCTTTAGCTGATTATAAAAACAAAACCTTTATAACTGATAAGATAAAGTTAATTATTATAAGTAATTTATATGCATCAATAAAAAGATCTACATCATTAGTATTAATGTATATAATAACTGCAGTAGTTACAATTGTAGTTATAGGTCAGTATCAAGAGTATAGTGTAATAAACACCTTTGCTTTAGCAAGCTTTATATTTGTTGTTGTAATATTAAATTTTACAATAATGTATAAGTTCTTTATTGAAGCCTATAGAAGAAAAGAGAATTTTGAACAATTAAGACTTATGGGATATTCTTATAAAGAAATAAGTAAAATAATACTATTTGAAGTGATATATTACTATTTTATAGTAAATATCCTTGTATTGATTCAGATAACATTAATTTTCCTTGCAAGTAATTTAGCAGGTTTTATCAGTGTAATGTTTGTGCTAAAGGTTTTGGGACAATATATAGCTATAACAGTATTCTTCGGGGTTATATCCTTAGTTGGATATAAGAAGATAGCGTGCAAGAAGAGCAGTATAAGAAGAGCAGGTTAGAAAAAAATGAGCTGTATCAGAAACTGATACAGCTTATTTTAAAAGTGTACTCTAATTAGCCAGAATTTCATTTTTTTATCACTCCAACCTAAGTCCCAAGGAACGTCACATCTATCTGTATTGTGGCAGGTTACTAAAGTATATCCTTTAGAATCTGCACCGCTTACAACAGAAATATGTGTAATATCTCCTTTCTTTTCATAGGCTACAAAATCACCAGGAAGAAGTTTATAAGAGTCTTTATAGACTTTTTCGTAGCTTCCTTTAGAAATTAAAGAAGCCCTTCCGCTATAAAGCCAATAAGAGGTGAACTTATCTGCATTAACCCAAGAAGCACTGGGACTTCCTTTATCATAATTCCAAGAGCCGTTTTTCTTAAACTTTCCACCCTCATGAAGTATTTGAGAAGCAAAGTTAGCACAGTCCCCGCCTTCAGGATTGAAGTCTCTATAATTTTTATTATATTTAAATTTTGTATCTTCTGTAGAAGCAGCACCACAGTACTTTTTTGCATATTCTATGGCTGATACTCTTCTCTTATCTAAATTAGAAAAGTCTCTAGCTGGCTGAGACTTTATATATTCCTTGATTGAATCAACCTTTATATTTTCTAATTGTAGTGAATCTGCAAAGGGGTCTGTATACCATTCCTTTGTAATTATCCATTCACCATCTTTTTTAGTAAGTTGGAAGGAATGATATGTTCCAATTTTACAGCTATTTACCTTAAGAGGTTCATCAGGATATATATAATTATATTCAGTATTACATAGTATATAGAAGGAACATACCTTTTCTCCAACATTTGCTTTTCTAAATACTATTTTAGGTGTAATACTTGTTAATTTTATGCCTTGTTTTTGGGCCCAATTATTAATATATTTTACTTTTCTTTCTTCGTATTCATATGCCCACTGTCCATTTCTAGTATTGGTGTCATAAAGTGAATGGATAGAATCTAAATCTTCAGTTAATACAGACTTACTTTTTATTAAAAATATATTTTCTACATATTTTTTCATTTCATCTTTTGTTGATTCTGTATCTGCACTAATAGTTTTTGGAAAGTATGTGATTATTGTTGAGCATAGTAATATAAAAATAATAAGTTTTGTTACAAAGTGCTTCATGAATATTCCCCCTCTTTAAGTGTACTATCTATTAGTTCAATACATTTTTTTATATGTTCATCATTAGAAGGAACACCATGAAACCATGGCTTCTCTAAATCACTATTACTAAAATATTTAGCTTTTATTATTATTTCAGGTCTATATTCAAAATGTAAGATGTCAAAGTGGCCCCATTTACCTCCCCACACAAAATTATTATTTTCAAATGCCTCAATAAGCTCCCTTGGGTACTCTAATAGTCTGGATCTACCTTTTTCAGGTGTGGACCACTTCCAATAATCCCTAGGATCACTTTTTAAATCTATTGCTATTCCATAAGAGTGAGCACTTAATCTACCAGTTCCAGATATTATTCTATAATTATAAGTTCCACTAGCAGGATATAATATTGCTCCAATATCATTTCTACTCTGTGCTAATGGCATAACTTCTTTCAAAGCCTGTTCTAAAGAAAAATTTGCATTATTTTTAGAATTAAATTGATAGTTGGTATATCCATATTTTAAGGGTTTTAAATTCTTTTCTATAGCACTTTTTGAAGAGCCATATACTTCATTCAATAATTCATAATTTCTTATTCTTCCAGGTTCAAAGTTTTTCTCCATAATATTGTCTATTATGTTTAAGGGATAGATTTGTTCTAAGGTATCTTGCAAATCAGCATTTGCTAACTTTTCATCATGTGTTTTTTCTCTTTTGTCATCATATAAGATTTTTTTCCCAGAGGCCATAACGCAATATACCTTATCATTCTCTTTAACAACTCCTTGTACAGACTCTGGATATGCAATCATAAGAGTTAGTATATCTTGTTTCATAGTTCTTTCATAATTATTAGTTTCATTAGCTTTAGAAATTACATATATATTAGAAAATATTAATAAAAAGCTTAGAAGACCTACTAATATCTTTTTCATACGCATAACCACCTTATTAATTTATATAGGTATAGGTTATCCAAAGAATTATACCAATATGTACTTAGTTTAATATGAAAAAATAAGCAAAAATGTTTTAAAAGCTACTAATAAAACATAGTATAAAGTAGCATAAAATAAATGTTTTTATATGATATTTATATAACAATTTAAGGAGTCTTGTACATGGAGGGGCATGATAAGAAAAAGAGGAAAAATAAAAGGAAGTTGGTGATTTTTACAATACTAGGTACTGCTGTAATATTATATTTAGCTTTTGTGATCTATTTTAAAGATAGATTTTATTTCGGAGCTTCTATTAATAGTATTAGTATATCTGGAAAAACTGTAAATGAGGTAAAAGGGGAACTTTCATTAGATGGTGAAAATTATTCCTTAACAATTAAAGAAAGAGGAGGAAATGAGGAAACAATAAGTGGGAAAGATATTGGTCTATATTTCGATATAAATGAAGAAAAAATTGAAGATATAAAAGATGAACAAAATCCATTAGGGTGGATAAGTTCTTTATTCTCTAAAGAAGAATATAAAGTGGAAAAATTATTGAAATATGATGAAAAATTATTAGAAAAAAAGATAAATGAATTAAAATGCCTTAACGAAGAAAATATGATAAAACCTAAGAATCCTAATTTAGTATATAGTAATTATAAGTATGATATTATTCCAGAAGATAACGGAAAGTATATAAATAAAGAAGTCCTTTTAAAAAGTATAAGTGATGCTATAAATAATCATAAAAAAGAAATAGATTTAGAGAAAGCAGGCTGCTATACAAAGCCTAATTACAATTCTAAGTCTAAAGAGGTAACAAATGCTAAGGCTACAATGGATAAGTATGTATCTTCAAAAATAACATTAAAGATTTTAGATAAGAGCAAATATATAGATGGAGAAACAATAAGCCAATGGATAACATTAGATGAAAATTACAATGTTGGCATAGACAAGACTAAAATAACATCTTATATAAATAATTTAACTTCTAGTTATAATACAGTAGGTAAAACTAGAAGCTTTAAGGCATCTTCAGGAAATATAGTTAATGTTTCTGGAGGAGATTATGGTAGAAAAATTAATAATACGGGATACGTAGATGAAGTTGTTTCTGCAATAAAGAATGGACAAACTGTTACAAAGGAATATAATATTTCCCAAAGTACAATGAATGGAACAAGTTCTGATATTGGGAATACCTATGTAGAGGTGAATTTAACAAAACAGCATATATGGTGTTATAAAGATGGAGCTTTAGTTGCTGAAGGTGATATTGTAACTGGTAATGTCAGCAGTGGATGGGAAACTCCCCAAGGAGTATACAAGCTAAAGTCTAAAGAAAGAGATAGGATTTTAAGAGGACCTGGTTATGCATCACCAGTAACATACTGGATGCCATTTAATGGTGGTATAGGTCTTCATGATGCAACCTGGAGAAATAGTTTTGGAGGAAGTATATATAAAAATAATGGATCTCATGGATGTATAAACTTACCTTATAATGTGGCAAGTAAAATATATAATAGTATAAAGGTTGGGGATCCAATAGTATGCTATTTTGAATAATTTTTTAAGAAAGCTCTTACCTTGTTAAGAGTTTTCTTTTTTTGATGTGACTTGGAGCTTGCGACGGAACAAGCAAAATAAATATCCACTCCACTTTTTTATTTAATAGTGATATATTTTTATTGTTAGGGGGGACGGAGATGAATTGTATAAATCATTTTAAAACAATAACATCACATAAGTTATTGGTAATGAAATATTGCTTTAAACTAGGTTTGTATAAACAAGGTGTATTACATGATTTATCAAAATATTCTTGGATAGAGTTTTCAGCAGGTATAAAATACTATAAGGGATATGTAAGTCCTAATGGGATTCAAAAGGTAAAAGAAGGATGTTCACCGGCATGGCTTCATCATAAAGGAAGAAATAAACATCATTTTGAATATTGGATAGACTATGGAATAAGAGAAGAGGATGGATTAATGGGAATGAGAATGCCCACAAAGTATGTAGTGGAAATGTTTGTAGATAGAATGTGTGCATCTAAAAATTACTTAAAGGAAAAATATAAGGATAGTAGTTCATTAGAATATTATGAAGAAAGAAAGGATAATTATCTAATTCACCCTGAAAGCAGAAGGTTATTAGAAGAGTTACTAAAAATGTTAGCTGAAAATGGAGAAGATAAAACCCTTCAGTATATAAAGAAAAAAATACTAGTATAATTATTATTTTATATTGATAAAAAATAATAATTTTGATAAGGTCATATATAGCGATATTAGATGTAAGGTGGTAAACATGATTATGAAATATAAAAAACCTGAACTACTTGCACCAGCAGGAAATTTAGAAAAGTTAAAGATAGCATTTCAATATGGAGCAGATGCAGTTTACTTTGGAGGTAAGTCATTTTCTTTAAGAGCAGCAGCACAAAACTTTTCTTTTGATGATATGAGAGAAGGAGTTAAAATAGCTCATGAATTAGGGAAAAAGATGTATTGTACAATTAATGTAATGCCTAGAAATGAAGAGATAAAAGAGATGATTCCTTATTTAAAAACTCTTGAAGAAATAGGAATTGATGCAGTTTTAGTATCTGATTTAGGTGTTTTATCAGTAGTAAAAAAGCATACAAATCTTCCTATACATATAAGTACACAAGCTAATACAATAAATTATGAAGCTTGCAACATGTGGGAAACACTTGGAGCAGAACGTGTTGTACTAGCAAGAGAATGTTCCTTGAAGGAAATAGAGGATATAAGAGAAAATATATCTGAGGAGTTAGAATTAGAAGTGTTTGTTCACGGAGCTATGTGTATATCTTATTCTGGAAGATGTCTACTTTCAAGTTATATGACTGGAAGAGATTCTAATAGAGGATCTTGTGCACAATCTTGTAGATGGAAATATTCATTAGTAGAAGAAAAGAGACCTAATGAGTACTTCCCTATAGAAGAAGATTCTAAGGGAACATATATAATGAACTCAAAGGATTTATGTATGATAGATCATATTCCTGAATTAATGAATGCTGGAATTTCATCCCTTAAGATAGAAGGAAGAAATAAAAGTGAGTATTATGTGGCTTTAGTTGTAAATGCATATAGAAAAGCCATAGATTTATATTATGAAAATCCAGAAGAATATAAGCTTCCAAAAGAAATTAAAGAAGAATTATATAAAGTAAGTCATAGAGAATATTATACAGGATTCTTTTTTAATGAACCAAAGAGTGAGGGATTAATATATAATACAAATTTCCATGTTAGAGATTATGATGTGGTAGCAATTGTTTTAGATTATGATAAAGAAACAGGAATAGCTACATGTAGACAAAGAAATAAATTCGTACTAGGTGATAAGGTTGAAGTTTTATCCCCTACAGAAATGGGAAAAGAATTTGTTGTAAGTGAATTATATAATGAAGATGGAGAAAAAGTAGAAGGATGTCCACATCCGGGAATGATCTGCAAGGTAAAAGTTCCATTTAAGGTAGAAAAAAATACTTTTATTAGAAAAGAGTTATAGACTAAGTTTTGCAAAAAAGATAATTATATGTAATATAATTGTCTTTTTTTAACGTCTAGGAAATTATAAATAGTAGATATTGCAAGGTATTAAGAATTTTATATATACAATTGTAGAAAAAAAAACCATAAGGTGATAAAATGTAAGGGATAAAATAGAAATCTAAGTTAAATGTACATTAGAAAGTAGGAGAAGCATGTTAGAAACTATATTGCTAGCTTTTTTATTTGCAAGAATTAAAAAGCTTAGTATAAAGCCTATTTTTAAAACATGGCATATATATCCCATAGTTGTTTTAGAAATTATAAGTGTAATTGGACAAGTTATGATTTTTAATGAGAACTATCAAATGTTAAGAATAGTATCCTTTTTAAAAACTATATATCTTACATCATATTTATTTCTAGTATTTAAATATGAGATATACAATATAGCATTGATAGGAGCTGCTTGCGTATTTGGTGGGGGAATTTTAAATGATGTAGCAATTAAAGCAAATGATGGGTTTATGCCAGTATTTCCTTCCATTTCATATATGACAGGATATGTGAAGCCAGAAAGTTTTAATGTTGTAAAGGATATACATGTTTTAGGTAGTAGTGCTTCTAAATTTAAAATTTTAACTGACTATATAGACTTAGGATATAGCATCTTAAGTGTAGGAGATGTACTTATAAGGGTATTCGTTTTTTTAGTAATTTTCTATTCCATAAAAAAAGCTAATGATAAATATTTGGAGGTGGATATATAATGTTAAGAATAACTTTATTTGAATTCGTTTTTAGGGGAATTCCAGAGTTAGTACTATTTATTCTAGCAGCATATATTTTTTCAAGAACAAAAATACAAAAAAAAGATTTTATAATAGCAATTTTAGTATCCAATGTAGGTGTGTTTTTAATAAGAAACCTTCCTATTGGTTATGGGGTACATACTATTCTAAATATAATTTTTCAAAGTGTAGTAGTAATAAGAGTTTGCAAAATTGACCCTATTAAAACTATAAAAGCGTCAATTTTATCAACTATAATATTATTTGGATCAGAGTTTTTGAATGTAGGTTTACTTAATATTATCTTTAAAAATGATATTACAGTTATGTTTGAGAATATTAAAATAAAGACTATATGTGGATTACCATCTTTATTAATTTTTGCTATATGTATATCTTTATATAATTTATATATGAAAAAGAGGGAAAGTAAATGCTTAGCGTAGAGCAATTATGCAAGAGGTTATCAAGTTTTATTTCGAAAGAATTAGACTTGGATAAATATAAAGAAGCTGTGGTTAATTACGGGATTTTTTCATTAATCCAGATATTTATGTCAATAGGGTTAGTGGTAGTATTTGGATTGATCTTTGGAGTGCTAATAGAAGCGCTTATAGCTTCATTTACAGGAAGTATCTTAAGGAAAAGTTCTGGTGGGGTGCATGCAGATTCACCTGGAAAGTGTACAGCAATAGGAACAGTAATGTGTATAGGAATAGGGATAATAAGTAAAAAAATAGATATTTCTATAAGTCTTATTATACTTATATGCCTATGTATATTTATTTGGTCTTACGTAATTATATTTAAATATGCACCTATAGACAGTTTGGCCAAGCCTATAAAAAAAGAAGAAAAGAGAATGAGATTAAAAAAAGCTTCAATAGTGATATTAACTATCTATTTAATAATTATCACTTTAAATATTATACTTTTCCACTTAAGTGGGGGACAGAAATACATTGTATACACTTTGTGTATGTGTTTTTCTATAGTTTGGCAGGTATTCTCGCTAACTAAAAGTGCTCATTATTTATTTGGTAAGAATTAGCTATTGTAAATATAATGAAAGGTAGGTGATAACATGAAAAAGAAAATTTTAATGTCTCTAGCAGCAATATCAACTTTCATTGCTTCAATAGTTGCTACATCTGCTTGTACATGGTATTTCTATCAACCAGAAGAACCAGAATGTTTAAGAGACAAATAGCAAGACTAAGCGTAATGAGACCTTAATTGGTCTCATTACAAGTTTAGAGGTATGAGAATATGAATAAAGTTAAAAATACAAAAGAAGCTCAATTAAGAAATATAATAGATATGATAAAGATAATATCATTATTATCTTTAGGGATTATATTGTGTAAGTATTTATATGATAGGAATACAATTTCCCAAGAAAATCCGTATGAAGTATTTAGTTTAAACATAGTTATTTTACCATTGCTGTTTTTGGTTATTATTTATGTTATATGGATTAGTTCAATCTCTACAAACTCTAATAAGTGGTACATCAAAATATTAAAGAAGTATGAAATGGAGATATATATAATTTTATTTTCAGCTATAATTATATTTTTTGGAGGATATGAGAGTGAATATAAGTTCTTGTATTTATTCCTGATTATATCTGCAACTATACAAGAGGGGATGAAAAAAGGCATAAGTGTAGCTGGAATTTCGTCTGGTATAATCTTGATTATGGATTTAATTATTGGGTTTAACGATAAGGTTAATAATAACTTTGAAAAAGATTTGATTTTATCGGCTATTTTTATTGTAACTGCTTGGATATTAGGGATATATGTAAGGATAGAGCAGGAGTATATAGAGCATCTAGAAGAGGTAGTAAACAAAGACGGATTAACAGAGGTATATAATCATAGATTTTTCTATGAGAGTTTAAAGAAAATGATAAGTGAATGTAAAGAAGAAAAGATATCTTTAATATTCTTAGATATTGATTATTTTAAACATTATAATGATTTGTATGGACACCAAAGAGGAGATGAAATATTAAGAGGTATAGCTAAGCTTATATCTGATAATGTAAGAGAAGGTGATATAGTAGCAAGGTATGGAGGAGAAGAGTTTGCAGTTATATTACCAAATACTACAGAAGAAGAAGGATTAAAAGTTGCAGAGAAATTGCGTAAAGAAGTTGAACTTACGTATTTTTATGGAGAAGAGAATCAGCCAAGTGGGAGAATAACTGTGTCTATAGGTGTATCAGTATATCCTGATAAAGCTAAAGATGATTTAGAATTAATAAAGAGTGCGGATGATGCATTGTACAGAGCAAAGTTCTTTTCTAAGAATAGGGTTGAATCCTATTCGTCGGTTTTAGATGAAATAACTAAAAATATTGAGGGGAAAGATATAGAACTTGTGACATCAATAAAGACATTTATTAGTATCATAAATGCTAAAGATAGATATACATATGGACATGTTGAAAGAGTAGTTATATATTGTAGGGCTATTGCGGAGGAATTAAATTTATCTAAAAGTGATAGAGATACTTTAATATATGGTGCTTATATGCATGATATAGGGAAGATTAATATAGATGAAGACATACTTAGTAAGAAAATGAAGCTTTCAGATGATGAATGGATGCAGCTTAAAAAGCATCCTGAAAGTGGTGTGGAGATAATAAAGCCAGTTAAAGCACTTAGAAATGTTATACCATTAATTTTATATCATCATGAAAGGTATGATGGAAAAGGGTATCCTAGTAATTTAAAAGGAGAGGAAATACCATATCTAGCAAGAATACTTACTATAGCTGATAGTTTTGATGCTATGACAACTAATAGACCATATAATGTACGAAAGAGTTTTAAAGAAGGAGTAGAAGAGTTAAGAAGGTGTAGTGGTACTCAATTTGATAAGGAAATAGTAGAGGTATTTATTAAAGCATTAAGTAAGACTAATACTTTAATAAAATAAAAAGAACTTTGAGTTTTCAAAGTTCTTTTTTTTTACGTCCGGAAAAGTTTTTGCAGTAGCCTTGGCAATTTTTTTATTTTATGAATAAAGTTGATTGTAGTATATTACACATTTGTATAAAATGGTAATATAAGTAAAAAGAAGGAGTTGTATTAACTTGGGGCAAATAATAAAAAAGGTTTTGGTGGCTAACAGGGGGGAAATAGCAATAAGAATTTTTAGGGCATGTCATGAATTAGGAATAAGAACTGTAGCCATATATTCAGAGGAAGATAAATGTTCATTATTTAGGACAAAGGCAAATGAGTCATACTTAATCGGAAAAAATAAAGGACCTGTTGAAGCTTACCTAGATATTGATGGAATTATTTCTTTAGCATTAAAAAAACATGTAGATGCTATACATCCAGGTTATGGTTTTTTATCTGAAAATCCTGAATTTGCTAGAAAATGTGAAGAATCAGGTATTAGATTTATAGGACCTAAGCCAGAAATGATGGAGAAATTAGGAGATAAGATAAAATCTAAGGTGGTAGCAAAAAGTGTAGGGGTTCCAGTAATTCCAGGGGTAGAAAAAGCTATATCATCTGAAGAAGAAGCTTTGAGTTTTGCTAGAAAGTGTGAATATCCAGTAATACTAAAAGCTGCTGCAGGCGGTGGTGGCAGAGGTATGAGGATAGTTAAAAAGGAAGAGGATTTAATATCATCATATATTAGTGCAAGAAGTGAGGCTAAAAAGGCCTTTGGTATAGATGATATATTTATTGAAAAATATATAGAGGGGCCTAAGCATATAGAAATACAAATACTAGGAGATGATTATGGTAATATAGTACATTTATTTGAAAGGGATTGTTCAATACAAAGAAGGCATCAAAAGGTTGTAGAATTTAGTCCAGCTTTATCTTTATCAACAGAAAAAAGAGAAGAAATATGTAATGATGCAATTAAAATAGCTAAAGCTGTAAATTATAGAAGTGCAGGAACTATTGAATTCTTGGTAGATAAACATGGGAAGCACTATTTTATAGAGATGAATCCAAGAATTCAAGTAGAGCATACAGTAACGGAGATAACAACTGGTATTGATATAGTACAAAGTCAAATACTTATAGCAGAGGGCTTTGAATTATCATCGGATGAAGTTGGAATTAAGAGTCAGGATGATATTAAACCAAGAGGATATGCAATCCAATGTAGAATAACTACGGAAGATCCTGCAAATAACTTTTCTCCTGATAATGGTAAGATGGATACTTATAGGACAGGCTCTGGATTTGGGATAAGGCTTGACGGTGGTAACGGATTTGAGGGGGCAGTGGTAAGTCCTTATTATGATAGCTTGTTAGTGAAAATAACGTCCTTTTCTAGAACTTTTGAAGATGCAGTAAGAAAATCTATTAGATCTATAAAGGAATTAAATATAACAGGAATAAAGACAAATGTAGATTTCCTTATTAATGTTCTTAATAATGATATATTTCAACATGGAGAGTGTGATACAAACTTTATTTCATCTAATCCTCAATTATTTAATATAGAACCTACAACTAATGAAGAACAAAGGGTTCTTAGAATGATTGGTGAGAAAGTGGTAAATGAAACAAAGGGAGAGAAGAAGGATTATGATTTTCCTATAATCCCTAAACCTGGAATAGATATAAAAACTCTTAGAGGGACAAAGCAAATACTTGATGAACAGGGAGCTGAAGGAGTTGTAAAGTGGATAAAGGAACAAAAGAAGCTTTTATTAACTGATACTACAATGAGAGATGCCCAGCAGTCATTAGTTGCAACTAGAGTTAGAAGTAGGGATATGATAAGCATAGCAAAAGCTACAGCTGATTATGGAAAAAACTTGTTTTCTCTTGAAATGTGGGGAGGAGCAACATTTGATACAGCATATAGGTTTTTAAAGGAAGATCCATGGGAAAGGTTAGAGGAATTAAGAAAAAGAATTCCTAACGTTATGTTTCAAATGCTTATAAGAGGGGCAAATTGTGTAGGCTATAAGAATTATCCTGATAATGTAATAAGGGAATTTATTAGGGAATCATCTAAAAGTGGCATAGATATATTTAGAATATTTGATTCTTTAAATTGGTTAAAAGGCATAGAGGTTTCGTTAGATGAAGTATTAAAATGTGGCAAGATAGCAGAAGTAGCTTTGTGCTATACAGGAGATATTTTAGATACTAATAGAGACAAGTATTCATTACAATACTATGTAAATAAGGCAAAAGAAATAGAGAATATGGGAGCACATATACTTGCTATTAAAGATATGTCAGCTCTACTTAAACCATATTCAGCTAGGAAGTTAATAAAGGCATTAAAAAATGAAATATCAATACCAATACATCTTCATACACATGATACAACGGGAACAGGAGTAGCTACAGTTTTAATGGCTGCAGAGGCAGGAGTTGATATTGTTGATACTACCTTTAATGGTATGTCTGGATTAACAAGTCAGCCAGCATTAAATTCAATAGTTGCAGCTTTAGAAAATACAGATAGAGACACAGGAATAGATTTGAATGATATTCAAAAGCTTTCTGATTATTGGGATGGTATAAGACCTATATATAGTAAGTTTGAATCAGGCTTAAAATCTGGAAGTGCTGAAATATATAAATATGAAATACCTGGAGGACAGTATTCTAACTTAAGGCCTCAAGTAGAGAGTTTTGGATTAGGTCATAGATTTAAAGAAGTTAAGCTTATGTATAAGAAAGTAAACGAAATGGTAGGAGATATAATTAAGGTTACACCATCTTCTAAGATGGTTGGAGATATGGCTATATTTATGGTTCAAAATGACTTAACTCCTGAAAATATATATGATAAAGCCAAAAATATGGCTTTTCCAGATTCAGTTGTATCTTACTTTAAAGGTATGATGGGACAACCAGAAGGTGGCTTTCCAAAGGAGCTTCAAAAGCTAGTTTTAAAAGGAGATAAACCTATTGATATAAGACCAGGAGAGTTATTAAAGGATGAAGATTTCCAAGGAATAAAAGAGAAAATAAAAAAGAAATTTGGTATTAAAGCTACTAATAAGGATGTAATAAGTTATGCTTTATATCCAGAAGTATATGAGGAGTATTTAAAGTTCTTACAAGAGTTTGGTAATGTAAGTAGAATTAGAAGTGATGTATTTTTACATGGACTAGCAGAGGGAGAAGTAAGTGAAATAGATTTAGGAGAAGGTAAGACTATAATAGTTAAACTTGTACAAATAGGTAATATAGATATAGGAGGATATAGGAATGTAGATTTTGAAATAAACGGATATAGAAGATCTATAAGAATTAAGGATAGAACTCAAACTGTAAGAAATGTTCTTGGAGAAGATAGTAAATTTAGAATGGCTGATCAAGATAATAAATCTGATGTTGGTGCAAGCATACCAGGTAACGTTATTAAAATTCTAGTAAACAAAGGTGAAAGAGTTAAGGAAGGACAAAGCTTGGCTGTAATTGAAGCTATGAAGATGGAAACTAATATAGTAGCAGCAATAGAAGGTATAATAGAAGAAGTCTATGTTTCAGAAGGACAACCAGTTAAAACAGGGGAGCTATTAATGAAAATTTCAAAGTAAAAGTCCATTAGATTTAGGTGAATAAAAAATCTTACCTATTCACTAAATTGCTTGAGCTGTCATACTTTGTAATATAGAAATGCTTAAAGAGGATAGTAATGGAAAAAAGTAATAATGACCAAAATGATAATAGTAATGAGTCCTCAGTTTCTCAGGAAGAACTTTTTAAGCAATTAAATATCCTAAATATTTCATATGATTCTTTATTACTTATTTTAGTTGCAGTTATTTTAAATATAGAGTTTGTTAGTGGAGAGCGTACTAAATTACTAGATCAATTAAATAATACTAACATAAGTGATTCTTTACCAGACTTAAGTAGGATACCTATAATATCAAATGAAATATTCCTTTTAGTTACATCGATTTTTTTATTTATAAATTATGATGCTTATGAAACAGCAATAGAGGACGATGTTTCTCAAAAAGATCAGTGCAAAGCATTTAGAGCATTTATATCAAGTTTTCTTATATTAGTTGCAACATCAATTAGTAGAGGAAATCTAGAAGTATAAGAAGGTATTACAAAGCTTATTTGTTTTATAATACCTTCTTTTTGTTATAAAGTTTTAAGTTTTATTAATTCTACATTTTTAGATATATAACAATCTTTCACTGGCTCAATGTTACATAAGTCTGTTGATAAATATTTCTTATTATCATCAGCAAAAACTGTTACTATAACTGGATTCTTTTTCTCTGATAGTTCATAGGCTTTTATTGCTCCTAGGAAGTTAGCACCAGAGGATATGCCTACTCCTAACCCTAAAGTTTTAGATAACTTTTGTGCCATAAGTATTGCGTCTCCATCATCAACTCCAATAACATCATCGACTTTAGAAAAATCTAAAATAGGGGGAATAAATTCATCTACAATTCCTTGAATTCTATGTTCATTTACTTGAGTGCCTGTAGATAGTGTAGGTGAATTAGATGGTTCTAGAGGATATATTTTTATATTAGAATTATGTTTTTTTAAATAAGTCCCAATTCCCATAACAGTTCCTCCTGTACCTACACCAGCAATAAATGCAGAAGGAATTAGATTGTGCTTTTTTAATGTGGTCAATATTTCTGGCCCAGTAGAGCAGTAGTGTGCTTCTGTATTATATTTATTAGAAAATTGCTTTGGTAAGAATACATTCTTATTGTTTTTAGCCATTTCTTCTGTGATGGATATACATTTTAAGAATCCACCATCCTCCTTGGATACTAAGTTTATTTCTGCACCAAAGCCTCTTAATAATTTCTTTCGTTCATCACTCATCCAGTCAGGCATGTATATTACCACCTTATGGCCTAAATAAGTACCAATTGAACTAAAAGAAATTCCAGTATTTCCACTTGTAGCTTCGATTATAGTATCATTAGGGGTTAATTCTTTGTTTTCATATGATTTCTTTATGATATGAAGTGCCATTCTATCTTTTATACTTCCTGTATAATTATAGTATTCTAGTTTTGAATAAATTTTTATTTCCTTACCATTATAAATACAGGTTATTTCTACTAGAGGTGTGTTACCAATTAGCTTTTCTAATGATTTTAGTTTTGAATGTATATTTAACATTGTACAACTCCTATATATTGTTTATTTTATTGAAAATGAAGTCTCACATTAATTTTAATGCAAAGACTTTATTTTTTAGAACTAATTAATATTTACATTATGCTCTTATAGCCAAGTATTTATTTAGATTACATTATTATTGATAAATCCAGCAATACTGCACTTTTTAAGCCCTACAAATCATAAATATGTTTTTTTATTTTTATTAGTTACAAATAAAAAACTTAATATTTTATTATAAATAGCTAATTCTATTGCTGTAGGATAATAAAAAAATTATAATAAAAGTGTCATAAATGTTAAAAAAATAATAAATAAGAGAGGTAAATATGAAAGTAAATTGGAATACTAAATATAATACAATATGCGTATATACATTTATTTTAGTGTGTTCTATTATATTATTTTATTTATCAATATCACAATTAGGTGTATTGTGGGGTAAGATAGGGAAAGTAATAAGTTTATTACAGCCATTTATATTTGGATTCGCTATTGCGTATCTATTAGATTTTTTATTGAGATTTTATGAAAGTAAAATGAAAAATATTAAGTGCTTTGAAAAAGCTAACTTTAGAAGAAAAAGAACTGTAGGGTTAATATTAACTTATATAACTACGTTTTTAGTTATAGTTTTATTTATGCAATTTGTTTTGCCACAAGTAATAGATAGTTTAGTTGGGTTAATAAATGATATTCCTACATATATAAATAACACAACAAAGTTATTTCAGGAGATCGTTCATAAATTTGATTTAAATGAAGAGGTATTTAATTTTATAAATACGAATTTTAATGATGTAACTAATTATATAATAAAGCAAGTAACAAATATGTTACCTGTATTAGGTGGCTTAGTGACTTCTACAGCTGCAGGGCTATGGAATGTAGTGCTTGGAATAATAATTTCAATATACATTTTAATAGATAAGGAAAAATTCTGTGCATTAGCTAAGAAAATTAGCTATGCTATTTTACCTCAAAGGGCTGCAGATAAGACTATAGAGATAACTCATAGAAGTAGCGATACATTTGGAAAGTTCTTAAGTGGAAAGATACTTGATTCATTAATAATTGGTATATTAACATTTGTTGTCTTAACAATATTTAAAATGCCATATACTTTATTAGTATCTGTAATAGTTGGTATAACTAATATAATTCCATTCTTTGGACCGTTTATTGGTGCCATACCTTCAGTAATAATAATATTATTTGTATCTCCAGTTAAAGCATTATGGTTTTTACTTATAATTCTTGTGATACAACAAATTGATGGAAATATAATAGGACCTAAGATTTTAGGAGACTCTATAGGTATATCTGCATTTTGGATATTGTTTTCTATATTAGTGGCTGGTAAATTCTTAGGGCTAGTAGGAATGGTAATAGGTGTACCTTTATTTGCAGTAATATACTCTATAATAAAAGAGGTAGTAGAAAGTCAATTGGATAAAAAAGGTATGAAGACAAAAACAGAAGACTATATGTAATTATTAAAGGAGGAGTATTGATGATTAGAGAAGAATTATTAGAAAGATTTTCAAGATATGTTAAGGTTAATACAAAATCTGATGAAAGAAGCGAAACTACTCCAAGTACAGCTTGTCAATTAGATTTAGCCAGAATCTTAAAAGATGAATGTGAAAAGATGGGGCTAACAGAAGTAACCCTTGATGATAATGGATATGTAATGGCAACTTTACCTAGCAACATTAAGGAAGAGGCTCCGGTTATAGGCTTTATAGCTCATATGGATACATCTCCAGATTTTAAAGGTGAAGGAGTAAATCCTCAAATAGTAGAATACAATGGTGGAAATATATACTTAAATAAAGATATAAATATATATTTAAGTGAATCTAGTTATCCTGTTTTAAAGAATTTAATTGGAGAAACTATAATTACAACTGATGGAACAACTCTTCTTGGAGCAGATGATAAAAATGGTATTGCAGAAATAATGACTGCAATGAGCTATTTAATAAAACATCCAGAGATTTCTCATGGAAAGATAAGAATAGCATTTACCCCTGATGAAGAGGTAGGTAGAGGTGCAGATTTCTTCGATGTAGAAAAGTTTGAAGCAGATTTTGCTTATACAATAGATGGTGGAGCGTTAGGAGAATTAGAGTGTGAAAACTTTAATGCGTCTTCTGCTATAGTTAAGGTAAATGGCAGCAACATTCATCCAGGATATGCTAAGGACAAAATGAAAAATAGTATTCTTATAGCATATGAATTCCATAATGAGTTACCACAAAATGAATCACCACAACATACAAGTGGATATGAAGGATTCTATCATTTAAATGATATTGAAGGTTCAGTAGAAAGTACAACATTAACTTATATATTAAGAGATTTTGAAACTGAAGGAATTAATAATAGAAAGAACAAATTAAAGAGTATTGAAGAAAAATTAAATTCAAAATATGGGGATGGAACAGTAGAAGTTATTCTAAAAGATCAATATAAAAATATGAAGGAAGTAATTGATAAGTATCCAGAGGTAATGGAAAGAGCCAAAAAAGCTATGGAAGCTTTAGATATAGTTCCTGAGTTAGTTCCAATTAGAGGAGGAACAGACGGATCAAGATTATCTTTTATGGGGTTACCTTGTCCTAATATATTTACTGGTGGATATAATTTTCATGGTAAATATGAATTTACTGTAATCTCATATATGGAATTAGCTTGTAAAACAATAATTGAAATATGTAAGTGTTAAAAGAAGTCCAATATTGGACTTCTTTTTATTTGTAAATATTTTAAATGATGAAAGACATAATTATATTTGCTTAGTTAGGAAGTTATCAATTGTATGGAAAAATAAGTTTAAATATAAATGAATGATATAAAGTATAAATGCACAAAATAAATATAGTTATAACAAGAATATTGTTAAAAAAACTACATACATAGCTATGTAAATGTTTTTATGGAACCTAAAAATATATAAAATTGACAAAATATTTACAAAAAATCAATTATTTGATGGGAAAGTTGAATGAAAATTAAAAAAGTTAACAAAAAACATTGACAAAAAATAAACAATAAAATAAAATAAAGGTGTAGAAAGAATGATAAAAAAATCACAAATGATTATTATATAAATTTTAGGAGGAACTAAAGATGGCAGTTACTAATGCACAAGAATTAACTAAAAGAATTCAAGAATTAAAAGAGGCGCAAAAGATATTCGCAACTTATACTCAAGAGCAAGTAGATGAAATTTTCAGACAAGCAGCTTTAGCAGCAAATAATGCAAGAATTAAGCTTGCAAAGATGGCTGTTGAAGAAACAGGAATGGGTATTGTTGAAGATAAGGTTATAAAGAATCATTTTGCAGCTGAATATATATATAATCAATATAAAGATATGAAAACTTGTGGAGTTTTAGAAGAAGATAAAACTTTTGGAGTTACAAAAATTGCAGAACCAATAGGAGTTATAGCTGCTATAGTTCCAACTACAAATCCAACATCAACAGCTATATTTAAAACATTAATAGCTTTAAAAACTAGAAATGCAATAATCATAAGTCCACATCCAAGAGCTAAGAAAGCTACAATAGCAGCAGCTAAGGTTGTTTTAGATGCAGCAGTTAAAGCTGGTGCTCCAGAAGGAATTATAGGATGGATAGATGAACCATCAGTTGAATTATCAGGAAATGTTATGAGAGAATCAGATATAATACTAGCTACAGGTGGTCCGGCAATGGTTAAGGCTGCTTACTCATCAGGAAGACCAGCTTTAGGAGTTGGTGCAGGAAATACTCCAGCTATTATAGATGAAACAGCTCACATAAAAATGGCTGTAAACTCAATTTTATTATCTAAGACATTTGATAATGGGGTTATATGTGCATCAGAACAATCAATAGTTGTTTTAGAAGAAGTTTATGATGAAGTTAAGAAAGAATTAGCAGATAGAGGAGCTTATATCCTTAAGGGCGAAGAAATAGATAAGGTTAGAAAAGTAATCTTAAATGATAGAGGTGGCCTAAATGCAGATATGGTTGGTCAATCAGCATATAAGATTGCACAAATGGCAGGAGTGAATGTTCCAGAATCAGCTAAGGTTTTAGTTGGAGAAGTAACTTCAGTTGAATTAGAAGAACCATTCTCACATGAAAAGTTATCACCAGTATTAGCTATGTATAAAGCTAAATCATTCGAAGAAGCTTTAGATAAGGCTGATAGATTAATTGAATTAGGTGGTATGGGACACACTTCAATACTATATACAGATCAAATAAAGTCAAAAGATAGAATATTAACATTTGGTGAAAGAATGAAGACTGCTAGAACTCTAATTAATATGCCAGCAGCACAAGGAGCTATCGGGGATTTATTTAACTTTAAGTTAGCACCATCATTAACACTAGGATGTGGATCATGGGGTGGAAACTCAGTTTCAGAAAACGTTGGTCCTAAGCACTTAATTAACATTAAGAGCATTGCTGAGAGGAGAGAAAATATGCTTTGGTTTAGAGTTCCAGAAAAGACTTATTTCAAATATGGTTGTTTACCAGTAGCTCTTGAAGAATTACACGATATGGGCAAAAAGAAAGCCTTCATCGTAACAGATAAAGTATTATTCCAAATGGGATACACAAATAAAGTAACAGAAGTACTAGAAAAGAACGGAATACAATATAAAATATTCTCAGATGTTGAACCAGACCCAACATTAAGATGTGCAAGAGCTGGTGCTAAGGAAATGCTAGATTTCAATCCAGATGTAATTATCTCTCTTGGTGGTGGATCAGCTATGGATGCTGCTAAGATTATGTGGGTTATGTATGAACATCCAGAAGTGAACTTCCATGATTTAGCTATGACATTCATGGATATTAGAAAAAGAATTTACAAGTTCCCAACAATGGGTCAAAAAGCTATGATGGTTTCAATAGCTACATCAGCAGGAACAGGATCAGAAGTTACTCCATTCGCAGTTATAACTGATGAAACTACAGGAGTTAAATATCCATTAGCTGACTATGAATTAACTCCAGATATGGCTATAGTTGACGCTGAGTTAATGATGACTTCACCTAAGGGATTAACAGCTTGTGCTGGTATAGACGTATTAGTTCACTCTATAGAAGCATATGTTTCAATTATGGCATCTGAATACACTAATGGATTAGCTTTAGAAGCTATTAGATTAGTATTCAAATACTTACCAGATGCTTATAATGAAGGAACAACAAACGTTAAAGCTAGAGAAAAAATGGCTCATGCTTCATGTATGGCTGGTATGGCATTCTCAAATGCTTTCTTAGGAATAAACCACTCATTAGCTCATAAGCTAGGTGCATTCCACCACCTACCACACGGTATGGCAAACTCTCTAGTAATGAACGAAGTTATAAGATTCAATGCTGAAGATGCGCCAACTAAGCAAGCAGCATTTGCTCAATATAAATATCCAAATGCATCATGGAGATATGCTAGAATTGCAGATCATCTAGGATTAGGTGGATCTACTAATGAAGAAAAAGTAGAATTATTAATCAAGGCTATAGAGGAATTACAAGCTAAGGTTAATATGCCAAAGACAATTAAAGAAGCTGGTATAAGCGAAGATGCATTCTATGCAACACTTGATGAAATGGTAGAGCAAGCATTTGATGACCAATGTACAGGTGCTAATCCAAGATACCCATTAATGAGTGAATTAAAGGAAATTTATATAAAATCTTATGAAGTTAAGAAAGAAGCTTCAAAAGAAGTAAAAAAGCCTAAGAAAAAATAACATTTATATATAAAACTACAAAAGTTGATTTCACAAAAAGGGATCGTATCAAATAAGATACGGTCCTTTTTGTGATGATTAAAATTTATTTTTACTAAATATTTAAGCTTTAGCTATTAATCAAACATTTTTTTATTATATTTAACCCATTAATAATATCCTTTGTACTGACGCTAGATATACTAAGCCTTATTCCTTTTTTGTAAAATGAATTATCTATAAAACAGCGTTTACCAGGCCCTACAATAACTTTGTTATTTCTTAATTCTTTAATTAATATGTCTTCGTTTATATGGTCAGGAAGAAATATATAACTATAAAAACCTGATATGTCACTAAAACAATTTATTCCTATATTCTTCAAAGATAAAAGTTCATTTGAAAGTATTTCATGTTTCTTTTTTAAATCATTCGTTATAACATCACTATGTTTTTTTAAAATATTACTTCTTATATATATTTCAAGAGTAGCTTGAGATAATAGTGATGGTGATATGTAATATCTTATATCTAATTTTTTTATATGATTTTTAAAGGAGCCAATTAAGTTGTTAGGCATAACTGAAACTCCAACTCTCATCCAAGGCATAATTTTTGAAAAACTTTTAAGATATATGACGTGAGTAAAGTCGGAATATGAATAAATAGGGTCGTATTTTTCGTCTAAATAAATATCTGAAAAATAATCATCTTCTACAACATAAACGTCATATTTGGCTGCTAATTTAGCAATTGCTTTCCTTTGAGATTTTTTTAAAGTGGTTCCTAAAGGGTTGTGGTGACGTGGGATTGTATAGAAGAATTTAATAGGCTCTTCTTTAAAAATTTTTTCTAGTTTATCTAAATTAATACCATCTTCGTTTCTCTCTATTCCCATTATATCTATATTTAGCATTTTTAAGTTATCTAAAAAGTGTCCATAACTTGGTTGTTCTAATAATATCTTTGTTTTATTATTTGGAAAATTCATATCTATTAATAGGTTAAGAGTTTGAACTGTTCCCATTGTAATAAATAAGTTTTCTTTTTTAGTGAAAACTTGAAAATTTGATAAATACTTAAGTGAAGCATCTTTTAAGGAATCTACCCCAGTATGATTCGAGTCTAGGGAATTATTTTTGTAAAGGTCACCTGCCCAATTTAGACAGTGTTTTAAATCTGGTATATTCATATCTCCAATTAAAGTGTTACCGCTATAAAAGTTAATTGTATCTGATGTGGAAATGTTGATTTTATTTATGTTTTCTACAATATAATATCCACTTTTAGGACTAGCGTATATGACATGATTGTTTTTTAAAGTATCGTAAGCTTTTATTACTGTATTTATTGAACAGTTATATTTTTTACTAAGCTCACGAACAGAAGGGATTTTTTTACCTACTGTATATACTCCTTTTTCTATTCCTTCTTCTATATCCTTAATTATTTTCTCGTATAATTTACTAATGATAAACACCTTCTTAACTGTTGTGGTACAGTTTTAGAATATCATAATTAAATCCTATTTTCTAGAAGTGAGATAAGTGTTAATTAGTATTATATGGTTTTTATTATAGTAATAGAAATAAATACGAAAATTAAATGGTTATTTTAAAAAAAAGTTCGATAAAAGCAGAAAAAGGTCTTGACCTGGCGAATTATATTGTATATATTATAAATATAGTTCGTTACTAATTCGAAGGATGGATAAGATATGGAGATTAATATACATAGAGTAATGGAAGGACTTAAGAAACTTAGCGAATTTAACTCTACGCCTGAAAAAGGTTGCACAAGATATTCTTACAGTAAAGAGGATTTGCTTGCTAGGAAATATTTAATTAACCAAATGAAAGAGGCTGGGTTTGAGGTAAGTGTTGATAATATAGGTAATATAAAAGGGTTATTAAAAGGAACAGAGGAAAAGTTACCAATGGTTATAAGCGGGTCACATATTGACACTGTTAAACATGGTGGTAATTATGATGGGATACTTGGTGTTGTTTCTGCTATAGAAGTTGGAAGAGTTATAAAAGAGAATAACTTAAAGCATAGAAGAGGATATCAAGTAGTGGTTTTTACTGAAGAAGAAGGTTCTAATTTTTCTGTTAATCTTCTTGGAAGCAAAGCTATCGCTGGTAAGGTTGACTTTGAAGAAATAAAGGATCTTAAAGATAATATGGGTATTTCTATGGTGGATATGATAGAGAAATTAGGGGTGAATCCTAGAAGAGTATCTGAATGTAGGATTCCAAAGGAAGAAATCCATTCTATGATAGAGCTTCATATAGAACAAGGAAGAGTTTTAGATGAAGAGAATATTTCAGTGGGAATAGTTAAAGGAATAAATGCTTTAAATTGGTATGAGGTAACGATAGAAGGTCAAGCTAACCATGCAGGTGCAACTCCTATGAAATATAGAAAGGATGCTTTAGTTGAAGCATCAAGATTGATTTCTAATATACCAGATATAGTTGAAAAGCTTGGAGATGAATCAAATGTAGCAACTGTAGGCGTTATAGAGTGTAAACCTAATTTGCCAAATGTAATTCCACAAGAAGTAAAGTTCACAATAGATTTAAGGGGTATCGAACCTGATACAAATAAAAGAATTTTAGAAGAAATAAAAAATGAACTTAAAAAGATAGAAAGTAGTGGGGTTAAGACTTCTATAAAAGAACTGACTAAGGCTAAGGAAACTAAGTCGAAGGAAGAAATATTAAAAATTATAGAAGAGAAGGCTTTAAAAAGAAAAATAAGTTATAAGTTTATGTATAGTGGTTCAAACCATGATACAAGCATTATTAGTGAAATATGTGATGTGGCTATGATATTTGTACCTAGTGTAAATGGAAGTAGTCATTGCCCAGAAGAGTATACAAAAGAAATAGATATTCAAAATGGATGTCAGTTGTTATTAGATACAGTAGAAGAATTAATTAAGTAAACATTAGGGGGACAAAATGTTAGAAAAACTATTTAAATTAAAGGAACACAACACGAATCCAAAGACTGAAATAACAGCAGGTATAGTTACATTTATGACTATGGCTTACATTTTAGTTGTACAACCATCCTTTATGGGAGCAGCGGGAATGGATGTTGGAGCAGTAACAGTTGTTACAGCAATTCTATCGGCAATATTCTCATTATTTATGGGATTATACGCTAACTTACCATTTGCTTTAGCACCAGCTATGGGAAGTAATGCTTTCTTTGCTTTCACACTTGTTGCTGGAGGAGTTGTTTCTTGGCAAACAGGATTAGGAATGGTATTTATTTCAGGAGTTGTTTTCTTACTACTTTCTGTTTTAGGATTAAGAGAAGTTATAGTTAAGTTAATTCCTAAGAATGTAAAGCTTGCTATAGGGGCAGCAGTTGGATTTTATATAGTTTCACTTGGATTCAAGAATGGTGGAATTATGCAAATAGATGGTTCTATTTCTATGGGAGATATTAAAACACCAGCAGTATTACTTACAATTATAGGTTTATGTTTACTAGTTTTCTTAATGTCAAGAAAGGTTAAGGGGGCTGTATTTATAGGAATTATAGCTACTACAATTATAGGAATTCCAATGGGAATTACACAAGTGCCAGAAGCTTTAATATCAATGCCTCCATCAATTGAACCGATTTTTATGAAGCTTGATATTATGGGAGCGTTAAAGTGGAGTTTCTTCCCGTTAATATTCACATTCTTTGTTGGAGATTTCTTCTCGACTTTAGGTACTTTAATAGGTGTTTCTGCAAAGGCAGATCTTTTAGATGAAGAAGGGAATTTACCTAATATCGAAAAGCCATTCTTGGTAGATTCAATTGCTACAATAGTGGGTGCGTTATTTGGATCAACAGTAGTTACAACTTACATAGAATCAGCTTCAGGGGTTGAAGAAGGTGGAAGAACTGGTTTAACAGCAGTATCAACAGCGGTATGTTTTGCTCTTGCAATATTCATAACACCAATAGTTGGTATGATACCAAATCAAGCTACAGCACCAGCCTTAATAATTATAGGATTAATGATGTTATCAGGACTTAAGGATATAGATTTTAGTGATTTCACAGAATCATTCCCAGCATTCGCTACAATTGCATTTACAATATTCACAAACAGTATTTCAAATGGTATAAGCATGGGGATTATAGCTTATATGTTTACAAAAGTCATGGCTGGGAAATATAAAGAATTAAATTGGGGAATTTATATTTTATCAATACCGTTGATTTTATACTTCTTAATATAGAAATAATAGAGCTGTGGCAATAGAGAGGGGAATTTATTCTCTATTGCCACGGCAACTTTTTATTAAAGCAAAAAAGGATGTATCATAGTTTTAAATTCTATATTCAGTTCTTAACTTTTTAAAAATATAAGAAGTTAAAAACTTAAGAACTTTAGAACTTAAGAAGTTATAGTAAAAATGCGGAGTTGAATGGATTTTGGTGAGATAAATTTTAATTAGAAATAATTTACTTTAAGAATAAAAAATTAAAATTATAGTGACACCACAGAACAACCAAATTATATAGTGAAAGGATGAGTTTTATGTGGATTTTACCTAATGATAAAAAAGGATTAATAGAAGCAGCAAACGGAAAAAGAGAATATGATTTAGTAATTAAGAACGGAAAAATAGTTAATGTATTCACTGGAGAAATTTATGAAGGTGAAGTTGGTATATATGAAAAGCATATTGGAGATGTTACATGTAGCATAGATGAAGAGAGAGAGTCTCTTAAAGGGAAAAAATATTATGATGCAGAAGGAAAGTATGTAATTCCAGGATTAATAGATGCACATATTCATATTGAAAGTACTTTACTTACTCCAAGAAATTTTGCAAAGGCAGTAACTGCACATGGGACAACTACGGTAGTTACAGACCCTCATGAAATAGGGAATGTTCATGGAATTAGAGGCGTTAAGTATATGCATGATTCTAGTGAAGGGCTTCCAATGAGACAATACATATTAGCACCATCATGTGTTCCAGCAGTACAAGGTTTAGAAAATGCAGGGGCTGAGTTTGATGAAAAAGATATAGAAGAAATGTTAGATTTAGAAAGAGTTATTGGTATTGGGGAAGTGATGGATTTCATCGGAGTAATTGACAATGATGAAAGGATGGTAAAGATTGTTGAAGCTGCTGAAAAGAGAAATATGTTTATTCAAGGGCATGCTCCATCTTTAACAGGAAAACAATTATCTTCTTATCTTTGTGCAGGAATATTAAGTTGCCATGAAAGTAGAAATGAAATTGAAGCTAGAGATAAGATGAGAAAAGGTATGTATGTTGATGCTAGAGAAAGTTCTATTTCTAAGGATGTAACCAAAATAGTAAAGGGAGTTAAGGATTTTAGATATTTAACAAATCTTACTTTATGTACCGATGATAGAGAAGTGGATGAAATATTAACTAGTGGTCATATGAATGATGTTGTGAAAACAGCTGTAAAGGCAGGTTTAGACCCAGTTGATGCTATAAGATGTGCAACATTAAATAATGCAAGAGAATTAGGAATAAGAAACTTAGGCGCATTAGCTCCAGGATATTTAGCAGATATAGTTGTTTTAGAAGACTTAGAAAACTTTAAAGTTAATGCTGTAGTATTTGAGGGGGAAATAGTTGCTGAAGATGGGAAGCTGTTAAAAGAAGTAGAGAATATAAAATATGATATTGAAGAAGAAAACTCTGTTCACGTTAAAGATTTAAAAGTTGAAGACTTTATGTTGAAAGCACCTATAAAAGAAGGAAAGATAAAAACAAAGATAATTCAATATAGAAGTCAAATATCCTCAGTTACAGATTTTGTAGAAAAAGAATTGAATGTTAAAGATGGATATATAGATTTATCAGGGGAAGAGGATTTAAAGTTTGTAATTGTTATTAATAGACATGGTAAAGATGAGAACAAATCAATAGCTGTTGTAAAGAATTTTGGGTTAACTAAAGGAGCGTTAGGAAGTACCATATCACATGATAGCCATAACCTAACAATAGTATATGAGGACCCTAAAGAAGCTTTACTAGTAGCAAATGACTTGATCCAAATGGGTGGAGGATTAAGTTGTGCAGAAAATGGCGAATTAAAAGAGCATTTACAACTAAAAGTTGCAGGGCTAATGTCAAATAAAGAAGCAGAAGAATTATCAAAGGATGCTAACAAAATGAAGAAAGCAATAAGAGAATTGGGTATTACTGAAATGCCTAATCCATTATTAAGAATTGTAACGCTTGCACTTCCTGTGATTCCTTGTGCTAAGATGTCTGACTGTGGTGTTGTAGATGTATTGAACAAAAAGTTAGTAAATATATTTGAATAACGAAAACTTGATAAAAATATTAATAAATGGTATATTAATGTAAAAGAATATAGTGAATTAGCTAGGGGTGCCGTAAGGCTGAGAAGGATTTTCCTAACTCTTGTACCTGATATGGATAATACCATCGTAGGGAAGCTTATAATTTAAAAATTTAAGCTTGCATATGCAAGCTTTTATTTTTGAAAGTGGTTATAGCCTAGCAAATTAATTTGCTAGGTTTTTTTATATATTTTAGGAGGAGGATTATTATGGGTTATACAACACAAATGGATGCAGCTAAAAAAGGTATTATAACAAGTGAAATGGAAATAGTAGCGGCGAAGGAAAATATTTCAGTGGACGAGTTAAGAGGATTAGTAGCAGAGGGGAAAGTTGCTATACCAGCTAATAGGAATCATAGGACACTAAGTCCAGAGGGGATAGGTCAAGGACTTAAAACTAAGATAAATGTAAATTTAGGGATATCTAAGGATTGTCCTGAATGTGAGAAGGAGTTTGAAAAGGTAAAAGTAGCATTAGATATGAAGGCAGAAGCAATAATGGATCTTTCTAATTATGGTAAAACTGAAGGGATGAGAAGAAAAATAGTAGACATGTCTACTGCTATGATTGGGACTGTACCTATATATGATGCTGTTGGTTTTTACGATAAGGAATTAAAAGACATAACAGCAGAGGAGTTTCTTAAAGTTGTAGAGAAACATGGACAAGATGGAGTTGACTTTATAACAATACATGCAGGGTTAAATAGAGAGGCTGTGGAAACAGTTAAGAGAAATAAGAGACTTACTCACATAGTATCAAGAGGTGGTTCGTTATTATTTGCATGGATGGAATTAAATAATAAAGAAAATCCCTTTTTTGAATATTATGATGAATTGCTAGATATTTGTGCTAAGTACGATATGACAATTTCTCTTGGAGATGCGTTAAGACCTGGAAGTATTAATGATTCTACAGATGCTAATCAAATAAAGGAACTTATTACATTAGGAGAATTAACTAAAAGGGCTTGGGAAAAGAATGTACAAGTTATAATTGAAGGCCCTGGCCATATGGCACTTAATGAGATAGAAGCTAATATGCTTTTACAAAAGAAGCTATGTCATGGGGCACCTTTTTATGTTTTAGGACCTTTGGTAACAGATATTGCTCCGGGGTATGATCATATTACATCTGCTATTGGTGGAGCTATTGCAGCAACATATGGAGCAGATTTCTTATGTTATGTTACTCCAGCTGAACATTTAAGATTACCTAACCTAGAAGATATGAAAGAGGGAATTGTAGCTGCTAAAATTGCAGCACATTCAGCGGATATAGCTAAAGGAATAAAGGGAGCAAGAGAATGGGATAATAAAATGAGTAAAGCTAGAGCAGATATTGATTGGGATACTATGTTTGATTTGGCTTTGGAACCAGATAAAGCAAGAAGATATAGAGCCGAATCAAAACCACACGATGAAGAGAGTTGTACAATGTGCGGAAAGATGTGTTCTATGAGAACCATGAAGAAAATATTAAATGGTGAGGATTTAAATATATTAAGGGATTAATTCTAAATAAAAGAGAGAATAAAAATAATATTTATGTAAGAAGAAGAAAGGAGTGCTATTACAAATAGTGCTTCTTTTGTTGTATTGGTAACAAATTGAGTTATTAAAGTAAAGATTTATAGTATTAATTTGATGGAAAGAAGGATTAAAAGGAGATAAATGATGTAAACTTATCCTGGAGTATCGGTATGAGGAAAACGTAGAAAATAAAAGAAAAAATATGAAATAACATGGGTTATTTTTAATAAAAAGGTTAGAATGATTAATTGGATTAGAGAATTATGTTAAGATAAATCTCGTCGCTGACGGAAACGAGTCGCAACGAAATAGAAAAAGAAAAAAGTTGTTGACAAGATTTCGACAAGGTGATAAGATAAGAAAGTCGCTTGAGTGCGACACACAAATTGGTCTTTGAAAATTGAACAGAATATAAAGTTAAAAACCAGCAATTCTTTTTTACGAGTAAACTTGAGAAATCAAGTTGT